>NZ_CP054492.1:0-304195 GCF_015265455.1 Candidatus Sulfurimonas baltica
GTGAATGTAGGTCAAAAAATTTTAGATTTGTTGAAAAAAGAGATAACAGAAGTTGAATATAACAGATATATAAAACATTTAGTATATGATACAAGAAAATCTAGCAGTGATTTGGCTATATTTTATGTTCCTAATACTTTAGTTTTAAATTGGATAAAAAATAAATATACTTCTAAAATTGAACATCTGTTTGAAATAAATAATAAAACAAAAGTAACTGTAAAAATCACACTTAAAAACTTTGAAACTAAAACAACTATTAAAAGTGAAAGTGAAAAAAAACCAACTCAACACTCACTTTTAAACCCTTCTCACACATTTGACAATTTTATGGTTGGCGGTTCTAATCAATTTGCTTACGCTGCTGTTAAAAGTGTAAGCGAAAAAGCAGGTGAAGTTTATAATCCACTCTTTATATATGGTGGTGTTGGTCTAGGAAAAACTCACCTTATGCAAGCAGCTGGAAATGTTTTTCAAAATCAAGGTAAAATTGTTATATATACAACAGTTGAACAATTTTTAAACGATTTTATTAGGCATTTAAGAAATAAATCAATGCAGTTATTTCAGGAAAAATACCGTAAATGTGATGTACTACTTATTGATGATATTCAATTTTTAAGTAATAAAGACAGTATTCAAGAAGAATTTTTCCATACATTTGAAGCACTTAAAGGTGCCGGAAAACAAATAATTCTCACAGCTGATAAACATCCTAAAAAAATTGGCGGTTTAGAAGAGAGACTCCAGAGTAGATTTGAATGGGGCTTAGTTGCCGATATACAACCACCAGAATTAGAGACTAAAATAGCAATTATTAAAAGTAAATGTGAAATAAATAAAGTTGTACTTACTAATGATATTATTAATTATATTGCTACCGTAATAGAGAGTAATGTTCGTGAAATAGAGGGAATATTATCTAAACTACATGCTTATTCACAACTTATACATGTAGATATAAATTTAGAATTTACAAAAAATGTATTAAAAGATCAACTTCAAGAAAATCTTGCTAATTTAACATTAGATACTATTACAAAAAGTGTATCAAAAGATTTAAATATAAAACCAAGTGAAATTCGTTCAAAAGGTAGAAGTAAAAATCTTGTATATGCAAGAAGAATAGCAATATATCTTTGTCGTGAGCTAACACAAAATACTATGCCTCAACTAGCTAAGTATTTTGGTATGAAAGATCATACTGCTATTAGTCACACTCTTAAAAAAATAAATGAACTCCTTGAAAATGATGAAGATTTTAAAGTAAAAATAGAAGAATTAACAAATAAAATTACTTCATCTTCTTAAAAAGTAAAAATTAGTAAAAAAAAGATATAATCATATATGTGAACAGTTGTGAATAAAGTTGCATAAGTTAGCAACTTCTATACTGCTCTTAAAATAGGGGTTTTAAAGTGATTTTCACATATTCACTTACCACTACTACTATTACTATAATTTTATAATATAAATAGGAATTCGTATGAAAATAATAATACAAAAATCTATAATAGAAAACATTTTGGTTCATGCTCAACCATTTCTAGAAAAAAAAGATACTTCTCAAATAACCTCACATATTTTTATGGATGTATCAAACTCAAATTTAACTATTAAAGCTACAGATTATGAAATTGGTTTTTTAGTATATACTGATAAAATTAATATTATTTCAAATGGTAGTGTTACAGCTAACGGTAAAAAATTTTTAGATATTGTTAGAATTTTAAAAGATGGTGAAATCAATTTAGAAGTTAAAAATGATATGTTATATATTTCTCAATCACATTCAAATTTTAAACTCCCTACATTTTCATATAATGAATTTCCAGAGTTTCCTAATTATGATGGAAAACCACGTATATCAATTGATTCACAAACATTAATTGAATCTCTTAAAAAAATTACACCTTCAATTGATACTAATAATCCTAAATTTGAATTAAACGGTGCTCTAATAGATATTAAACAAGATAGTATTAATTTTGCTTCTACTGATACAAGAAGATTAGCAGTTGTTAATGTAATAAATAATGGAGCCATCGAATTATCTATTATTCTTCCAAAAAAAGCAATTATTGAAATTCAAAAACTTTTCTTTGATAATATTGAAATTTATTATGATGAAACTAACCTAATAATTCATTCTGATCAATACACATTTTTTACAAAACTAATAAATGGTAAATTCCCAGAATATTCAAGAATTATTCCTAAAGAAATAGCAAATACCATAGTACTTCCTAAAGCTATAATGATAGAATCTATAAAACAAATTACTACAATTTCTTCAGATGTAAAAATAACTTTTTTAAATAATTTAATTACATTTGAATCACTTAGTGATGATAATATAGAAGCAAAAACTGATATAATTTTTGAAACAAGTTTTACATCCCCTTTCACTATTGCAATTAATAGTAAATATCTTTTAGATTTTTTAAATACAATTAATAATTCTGAATTTAGTATAGGATTAAATGAAGGTAATTTACCTTTTGTTTTAAGTGATGGCAACTTTAAAACAGTTGTTATGCCAATAGTAATATAACTCTTTTTAATATTAAAATTATTCCTCTTTAGTGGAATAATTAATTTATACTTTCGCAAATAATAATCATAAAACTTATTTTTAGTAAACATTAGATAGAATATCCCTAATTATATTAAGATTTTAATAGTAGGAATTATTTGATGGAACAAAATTATGGTGCTAGTAATATTAAAGTCCTTAAGGGTTTAGAAGCTGTTCGAAAACGCCCAGGTATGTATATTGGTGATACAGGTCATCGTGGTCTTCACCATTTAGTATATGAAGTTGTTGATAATTCAATTGATGAAGCGATGGCTGGTCATTGTAATACAATAAATGTTACGCTAACAAAAGAAGGAACTTGTAAAGTTTCTGATAATGGTCGTGGTATTCCTACTGGTATGCACCCTACTGAGGGCATGTCTGCTGCAACAGTTGTATTAACAGTTTTACATGCTGGTGGAAAATTTGACAAAGATACATATAAAGTATCTGGTGGTCTACATGGTGTTGGTGTTTCTGTTGTAAATGCACTTTCAGATAATCTTAAAATGACTATTTATAGAGATGGTGAAATTCATGAACAAAATTTTAAAAAAGGTATACCTCAAGAAGCATTATTTGTAACTGGAACTACTAGAAAAAATGGAACTACTATTGAATTTTCTCCTGATGAAAGTATTTTTACTGAAACAACTACTTTTGAATTTGAATATTTATCTAAACGTTTTAAAGAATTAGCATATTTAAATCCATTTATAACAATTATTTTTAAAGATGAGAGAACTAATGTAAAAGAGGAATATCACTTTGAAGGTGGTATTGCCCAATATGTTACAGATATGAACAAAAAAAATATAGTTGCTCAGGTCTATTCATTTTCTGCAAAAATAGAAGATATAGAGTTTGATATAGCACTTATGTATAATGACACTTATGAAGAAAAACTTGCATCTTTCGTAAATAATATTAGAACTCCTAATGGTGGAACACATGAAGCTGGTTTTAGAGCTGGTCTTACACGTGTTATTTCAAACTATAATACACAAAACGGTGCAGCAAAAGAGAAAGATTTAAAAATTAGTGGAGAAGATGCTAGTGAAGGTCTTATTGCTATTGTTTCTGCTCGTATACCTGAACCACAATTTGAGGGACAAACTAAAGGTAAACTTGGAAATACTTATGTAAGACCATTAGTTCAAAAACAGACTTATGAACTTCTTTCTAAATACTTCGAAGAAAATCCTCTTGAAGCAAAAGCTATAGTTTCAAAATCACTTATGGCTGCTCGTGGACGTGAAGCTGCAAAAAAAGCTCGTGAACTTACTCGTAGAAAAGATTCTATGAGTGTTGGAACACTTCCTGGTAAACTTGCAGATTGTCAAAGTAAAGATGCATCTATTTGTGAACTTTATCTAGTGGAAGGGGACTCTGCAGGCGGTTCAGCTAAGATGGGTCGTGATAGAGTTTTTCAAGCAATTTTGCCACTTAAGGGTAAAATTTTAAATGTTGAAAAAGCTAGACTCGACAAAATTTTAAAATCTGAAGAGATTACAAATATGATAACTGCTATGGGTTGTGGTATTGGTGAAGAATATAAAGAAGAAAAACTTCGTTATCATAAAATCATTATTATGACCGATGCGGATGTTGATGGTTCACATATACAGACACTATTACTTACTTTTTTCTTTAGACATTTCCGTGATGTAGTTGAAAAAGGTTATTTATATTTAGCTCAACCACCTCTTTATCGTTATAAAAAAGGTAAAAAAGAAATTTATTTTAAAGATGATCGTGCAATGAACGATTATCTTATTGAAAATGGTATAGAATCTTTAGAAATAGATGGTGTTGGAAGTAATGATTTAGTTGCATATTTTAGAATGGTAGATCATTATAGAGGATCACTTGAAGCATTAGAGAGAAGATATGCATTAGTTGATTTAATACGTTATTTTATTGAAAACCCTGATATTATAGGACTTGATATAAAAAGTATGTATGAAAATGTTGAAAAATTCTTACTTGATAGTGGAAATAATATTTTAACTAAAAGTATTACAGAAGATTCTATACATATTTTTGTTCAAACTAAAGATGGTATGGAAGAATTACTAATAAACGATGATCTATTTTCAGCTCCACATTTTAATGAGGCTAGTTTTGTTTTCAAAAAAATACAAGAGTGGAATCTAAGTTTTGGTAAAGATATTCTTCAAGTTTTACAAGATATTAATGAATATGCTAAAAAAGGTGCATATATTCAACGTTATAAAGGTCTTGGTGAAATGAATCCTGATCAACTTTGGGAAACAACAATGACACCGGAAAATCGTGTTTTACTTCAAGTAAAAATAGAAGATGGTGAATTGGCATCAGATACATTTACTCTATTTATGGGTGATGAAGTTGAACCGCGTCGTAATTATATTGAGACTCATGCTAAAGATGTTAAACATTTAGACGTTTAGAAATTATAATGTTACTTCCACAAACAAAAGAGAGAGAATACCGTTTTAGGTTAGCACTTAGAATGGTACTTCCTATTTTTGCTCTAGTTATTGCTCTTATTTTTCATACATTTATTACAAGCAGTGAAAATTTAAGTAGTTCTTTTTATATTGAATCAATTTTAGTTTTATTATTTAGTATTTACTTTATATTTTATCTTATATATAAAGGGTTTGATACTAAAATAACAGATAGTGTAACCAAAGTATTTACAAGAGAATATTTATATAAATATTTAAAAAAAGAATTAAAAGAGAATAAAGAATATACGCTTTTACTTATAAGTATAGACAATTTAAATGAGATAAACAGTCGTTATGGTATAAAAAATGGTGATAAAGTACTTTTTGAAGTTGCTAAATGGATAGGTGAATATTTTAAAACTAAAGAGATAATTAATTTTCCACTTGGACATATAAAAGGTGGTGATTTTATAGTCGGGCTTAAAGGTGATAAAGCAAATTACAAAACAGTATTAGAACTTATGTTTTTAAAGGCTGATGAATTTAAAGTGGATGATATAGAAGTTAAAATATCTGGAGCTATAAATGATACCGCTCTATCAATTGATATTTATTATCTTATAGAAAATCTTTTTGAATTACAAAATCAAAATTATAAACTTGTAGCAAATTTAGATGATGAGATGAATCCTAGTGAGTTGGAATCACATGTAATAAATGCAATAAAAAATAGAGACTTTGAAATAATGACACAAGATGTATTTGAAAAAGATTCTGTAATAATAAGTGAGTGCTTTATAAAGTTAAAAACTCAAAATCATAAACTTATTCATCCAAAAAAATATATGAAAGTTTTAGATAAACTTAGACTTATGGTTGATTATGATTTGATTGTTTTAGAAGAAAATATAAAAAATTGTAAAGCATCTAATAAAGATATATTTGCTATATCTATAACACCAACTTCTATTAGAAATCAGTTTTTTTTAAGTAGAGTAAAAGAGCTTATAAATAGTAATTCTAATGCAAAAAATAGAATAATTTTTTTACTTAGTGAAAAAGAGTATTATTCTAGAATTGAAAATTATAATATAATTTTACAATCATTAAGAAATATAGGTATAAAAATAGCAATTGACAGACTAGGATCAATTCACACAAGTTTTTTATATCTTAGAGATTTGGATATTGACATTGTTAGGTTTGATAGTTATTATACTAAAGATACAAATGAGAATAAATATAAAAATGTAATAAACGGTTTTAATATAATGGCACACCAAAAAGGTGTAAAAACTTGGATTAAAATGGTTGAAAATGAAAAAGAATATAATTTGTCAAAAGAGTTAGATATTGATTATATACAAGGTAAATATATAACACCTTTAAAAAAATTATAAAATTAAGGATTAAAATGAAATACGGTGAAAAAATTGTTAATGAATTTGATGTTGATAAAGATTTGGAAATTTGGCCAAATGAACATAAGAGAAATTATCTAATTAAAATGACTCTTCCAGAGTTTTCTTGCCTTTGTCCAAGAAGCGGATACCCTGATTATGCTACCATTTATTTAGAATATACACCAGATGAGTGGGTTGTAGAGTTAAAAGCTATTAAATTGTACATTAATTCATTTAGAGATAAACATGTATCTCATGAAAATAGTGCAAATGAAATCTATGAACTACTTGAGAGAAAATTAAAACCAAAGTATATGAAAGTTATTGCTGATTATAATCCTCGTGGAAATGTTCATACTGTTATAGAGATTGATAGTTCTAAGCTTTAGTTTCTTTGAAAATCTTTAGCTTCTTTTAGGTGATTGCTTAACCAATCAATTGCCCCAATATGAGTGGTAAACTCACAACTCATTTGAGCTTCATATGCTTCATCTAAAATTTTTGAAAATTCTGGAGACGGTTTAATTTTAAAATTCAAAATATCCTTCCCTTTTAAAAGAGGAGGGAGTTTTTCTTTTAATATATTTAACTCTTTAGCCCTTTTATAAATAGCTTCACCAGCTTCATATATATTAGAACTATTATTAGTAAAATATATTGCATTGCTTAAAATCAAAAGCTCTTCAATTTTTACCTCTGTAGCTAGTTTATATAGTCTATAGTTACCTTCAGATGAATAAAATATTTTATTAATTTCATTATGATTTTTTATAAGAGGTAAAACTCTATTAAGTAATTCTTTTTCATTTGTAAGATTTCGTATAAAATCTGTTGCTTGCTTATCATTATAATCAAAACACAAAGCTGCTAACATCAACACAGTGTTAGTAACTGAATTAGTTGTTAGTTGTTTTGATATTTCATCTAATACATAAATATTATTTGTATAAATATTAGTACCAAATTTTTTTAAAAGTTCAAAGCCAACAGAAGGTCTGTTTGATTTTAAAATAAGTTTTTTTATTTCCTCAAAAATTCTCTCTTTTGGTAATTCATTTAGCAATTGGTTGCTAACCATCTCTTTACAAAGTTCAAATAGTTTTTCATCTATACTAAGTTCAAATCTGGCACAAAATTGTGTTGCTCTTAGAACTCTAAGTGGGTCTTCTATAAAACTGTGTTCATTTACAGCTCTGAGTATTTTATTTTTTAAATCTATTAAACCATTAAACGGGTCAAGCAATATTTTATTTTTTACATCATACCCTATAGCATTTATTGTAAAATCTCTTCTGCTTGCTGCAGTTTTAAAATCTAAATTTGGGTTAATTTCTATTTGAAATCCACGATGACCAACATTATTTTTATTATCAACTCTGGGAAACGAGAAGTCTAATTCATACCCTTGATATTGTAGTTTACATACTCCAAAACTTTTACCAACACTATTGACACTTCCGAACTCTTGCAATAACTCTTCGAGTTTTGAAAATAATGATATTCCATAAACTTCTATATCAATATCTTTTGAATTTAGACCTAGTATTTTATCTCTAATAAATCCACCAACCAGTATGGGTAAAGCGTTATTATTATAAAGTTTGTCAAAAATAACATCTAACTTTTTTGGATAATTAATCATTAATATCTTTTTCATTTGGTTTGACAAAAGTATATCATTTATTTTACTTCCTTATAACATTTATTTGGGTATAATCGCGAAAAATTTTCCCATATTTAAAAGAGTGCTTATTGCTTATTTATAATATTTGGGAATTACACATGGAGAAAAATTAATGCAAAAAATTAGAAATATTGCCGTTATCGCTCACGTTGACCACGGTAAAACTACACTTGTTGATGGATTATTAGAACAGTCTGGAACATACGGTGCTCATGAAGCACACTCTGAAAGAGCAATGGATAGTAATGATTTAGAAAAAGAGCGTGGTATTACGATTCTTTCTAAAAATACAGCTATTCGTTATAAAGACTACAAAATTAATATTATCGATACTCCGGGTCACGCTGACTTTGGTGGAGAAGTTGAACGTGTTCTTAAAATGGTTGATGGTGTTTTAGTTCTTGTTGATGCTTATGAGGGTGTTATGCCTCAAACTAAGTTTGTTGTTAAAAAGATGTTAGCACTTGGTAAAAAGCCAATTGTTGTTATCAATAAAATTGATAAACCTTCAGCTGATCCTGAGCGTGTTGTTGATGAGATGTTTGACCTATTTGCTGCAATGGATGCAACTGATGATCAACAAGATTTCCCAATTATTTATGCTGCTGCACGTGATGGTATGGCAAAATTGAATATGAGTGATCCTGATGGAGATTTTGGATGTATCTTTGATGCTATATTAGAGCATGTTCCTGAGCCAGAGGGTGATAGAGAAAACCATACACAAGCTCAAGTATTTACACTTGATTATGACAATTATGTTGGTAAGATAGGTATTTCTCGTATTTTTAACGGTGTTATTAGAAAAGGTGACAATATTATGCTTGCAAAAGCTGATGGCGCATTAGTTAAGGGTAAGATATCAAAACTTATAGGTTTTCATGGTCTTAACCGTATGGAAATTCAAGAGGCTGAAGCTGGTGACATCGTTGCATTTGCTGGTTTAGAGACTGTTGATGTTGGAGATACTGTTTGTGATCCTGCCAACCCAATGCCACTTGACCCAATGCACATCGAAGAGCCGACTCTAACTGTTGTTTTCGCTGTAAATGATTCTCCACTTGCAGGTCAAGAGGGTAAGCACGTTACTTCAAACAAACTAAAAGAGAGACTTGAGTTTGAGATGAATACAAATGTTGCGATGAAGCTTGAAGTTGTTGGAGAAGGTAAATTTAAAGTTTCAGGACGTGGAGAACTTCAGATTACTGTACTTGCTGAAAATATGCGTCGTGAAAATTTTGAGTTTAGTATCTCTCGTCCAGAAGTTATCGTTAAAGAGATAGAAGGTGTTAAATGTGAACCATTTGAACATCTTGTTATTGATGTACCTGAAGAGTTATCTGGTGGTGTTATTGAGCGTCTTGGTAAAAGAAAAGCTGAGATGAAATCAATGCTTCCAATGGGGCAAGGTTTCCAAAGAATTGAGTTTGAAATCCCAGCTCGTGCTCTTATCGGTTTCCGTGGTCAATTCTTAACAGATACTAAGGGTGAAGGTATTATGAATCACTCTTTCTTAGAGTTCCGTCCTTATTCTGGAACTGTTGAATCAAGATCTTATGGTGCATTAGTATCTATGACTCCAGGTTCTACTTTAGCATTTTCATTATTTGGTATTCAAGATCGTGGTGTTCTTTTTATCGGTGTTCAAACTGAAGTTTATGAAGGTATGATTATTGGTGAACATTCACGTTCAAATGATTTAGTTGTTAACCCTATTAAAGGTAAAGCACAATCAAATGTACGTTCATCAGGTGCAGATGAGGCTATTAAACTTATTCCACCACGTGACATGTCACTAGAGCGTGCACTAGAGTGGATTGAAGATGATGAGCTTCTTGAAGTAACTCCTAAATCTGTTCGTATCCGTAAAAGATATTTAACAGAAGCTGAAAGAAAAAGACACTCTCGTAAATAGTAGTAATTTCTACACTCTTCAATTAATATTTTCACATATGCCATATTTGTCATATGTGAAATCTCCTCATTTAATAAACTTTAATAAATTTTAATTATTATAAATATGATATACTTTTATAAAATAACTAAAAGGATAAATAATGGATGATTTAATATACCCAGCTTCTTTACTTGCAATTGTTATAACAGCTTTTAGTTTCTTCCAGAGTGGCAATACTAAGTTTGCTTTATTTGTATTGGCAATAGGTATTTATATTATATATTCTCATGAAACTGGGAATACAGCAACAGATTTTAAAAATAATATGATTAACTCAATAGATGAAAAAGCTACAGAGTTCAAGAAAACTGATGATACAGGAAGATATGACACATATAGTGCGAAAAAGCTGGTAGATAAGGGGAAATAATAATTAATTATTATTTCTCTTAAAATCTTTTTCTATAACCATGACAATATGGTTTTGTTCCCTTTTTATTGTAGTAGTTTTGATGGTCTTCTTCAGCCTTATAAAACTCTTGTTTTTCTAGTATTTTTGTAGCAATATCAAAACCATTCTGCTTAAGTTGAGAAATAAGCTCTCTTATTGTATTTTTTTCGTTTTCATTATTCACAAAAACTGCCGAGAGATACTGTTCTCCTATGTCTGGACCTTGACCATTAGCTTGAGTAGGATCGTGAATCTCAAAAAAAGTTTTTGCAATCATTTTGTAAGATATTTTTGAACTGTCATAAATTACTTCAACTGCCTCAAGATGCCCTGTATTGGAGCGAACTACCTCATAATAGCTTGGGTTTTTTACATGTCCGCCCATAAAGCCAGAGTGAACCTCTTTTACACCATCTAGTTTTTCTAAGTAGTATTCAACTCCCCAAAAACAACCACCAGCGAAATAAGCTTTTGATAGATTGTCTACTTTAGCATCATCTTTTTTGTTAAATTCTAATGAGATTGAATTTACACAGTGTCTAGTGTTTTTGTCAGTATAGCCTTCGCCTTCAAATACATGTCCCAGGTGTCCGCCACATTTTGCACAAACTATTTCAACACGTCTGCCATCTGCATCAGGAACTCTTTTTACAGCCCCAGCAATTGCATCATCGAAACTTGGCCATCCACAGCTGGATTTAAATTTATCATCCGATTTGTAAAGTGGTGTCTGACATATCTTACATGTATATACACCACCATCTGTTGTGTCGGTATATTTCCCCACAAAAGGTCTCTCTGTACCTTTGTTTATAAGTACATATTTCTCTTCTTCACTAAGCTGTTCTATCCTACCCTTCCAGGGTTTTAAATCAATTGCATTCATTGTTGTAATTAAAAGTATGAAAGATATAAAAAGTTTCATACATTATCCTTTATAATAATTTTATTGGACTATTATAAGAAAATATTGTTTTATTAAAGTATCGTTTTGAAATTTGTCACAAATATGTAAAGTTAAATTTATATAGAGATGGCTATAATCGTACACTAAAATTTAAGGGTGTGAGATGAATAGAAAAAAAATATATAATCCAGAATCTAAAGAAAATGTAAATGATAGAAAAATATTTGGTGGAGATCCGACAGGGATATTTGAGCTAAATAATATAAAATATCAGTGGGCATATAATCTTTGGGAAGTGATGTTGAACAACACTTGGTTCCCAAAAGAGGTCGATATGACTCGCGATGTTATAGACTATAAAAATATTACACAAGCAGAAAAAGATGCTTATGACAAAGCTCTTTCACAGCTGATTTTTATGGATTCTCTTCAAACAAATAATATAATGGATAATATAAACCCTTACGTAACATCTCCAGAAGTCAACCTTATACTTGTTAGACAATCATTTGAGGAGGCGCTTCACTCACAAAGCTATGCCGTTATGGTAGATAGCATATCTACAAACTCTGAAGAAATTTATGACCTTTGGCGTCGAGATATGATGCTAAAGACAAAAAATGATGCTATTGCCAGTATTTATGATGACCTCTCTTCAAACCCCACTGAGCACAATTTTGTAAAAGCTTGTTTTGCAAATCAAATCTTAGAGGGAATCTATTTCTATAGTGGCTTTGCTTATATTTACACGTTGGCTAGAAGTGGCAAAATGCTGGGTTCTGCACAAATGATTAGATTTATTCAAAGAGATGAAGTTACTCACTTGGTTCTTTTTCAAAACCTTATAAATACACTTAGAAAAGAGAGACCTGATTTATTTACTGATAAGCTCAAAGAAGAGGTTATAGCAATGTTTAAACAGGCTGTACAACTTGAAACAGATTGGGGCAGATACATAACACAAGGGCAAATATTGGGCTTAACTGACACTATTATTGAACAGTACATTCAATATCTTGCAGATGACAGACTAGCGTCTGTTGGTTTTGAGAAGCTTTACAATGTAACAAATCCTATTAAGTGGGTTGATGACTTCTCAAAATTTAACGACCAAAAAACAAACTTCTTTGAGGGAACTGTTGCTAATTACTCAAAAGGAAGCCTTACTTTTGATGATGATTTTTAGAAATCTCATCTTTAAGCGCTTTAAATAATACCTTATAAGTATAACGGCTAAAAAGGTACTCTTTAGCGTTAAAAAGAGTCTCAAACATAATTTTCCATAGTGTTGAAAAGTTTTCATCACTACGAACACTGCAAAGCTGAATTTGCATCTCATACTCTATTTTGGCTAACTCTTTTGCGTGATGAACATAGTTTTTTATCAGAGTGTAATTAACACCAGTTTCTCTGATATCCTCAATCAATCTAATAATAGAAGCTTCTTTTTCAGTAAAATCATCATCTGCTAGCGGTACAAGTACGCCGTCACTTAGAAGTTGTTCTAAAAGTTTAATATCAAAGTCATAATGCTCTATAAATTGCTCTTTAGTATAGTGTTTAGCCCCTGCAGGTATAGCGCTTAGTGTTTGCATAAGTGGGGCTAACATTGAAAATGAACTTGAAAGAGATTGGTTTTTATGTTGCAGGGCAGTTTTTATCTGCTCATTTGAGCTTCCCAGCTCTTGCTTCATATATTTTATGTACTTAATCAGTTCTACATGTTCTTCACTATATCTGTGTACATTTGATTTAAATTTTTTTGCTTCAGGAAGTAAACCTTCTCTTATATAGTAAAGAATCGTTGATTTTGGTACATCTGTTTGTGTGACTATTTCTGATATTTTATATTCCATCTATTAGCCTATTAATATTGATATAAGAATTATACCCTATAATTTTAACGTTAAGTAGTACTTAACGTTTTTCAAACAAAGGATTAAATAATGCCTCGTTCAATACCTTGGTGGGTTGGTGGTATAGCCATGAGCTTACTGTTTTTTATTAGTTTTTCAGTTTGGGGTGCAGATAGACCAATCGGCGCTTCTACTGGGATGAGTTACCTTGCAAACTTAATTTTTGGTCTTGATGCCGAGGACCATAAATATGTTGCAATTATACAGGAGAGTGGTGCCTGGGAAGGTGTAATGCTTATTGGTGTATTTTTTGGTGGACTATTTATGTCTGTCTTTGTTACAAAAACGTTTCGCATTAGCTACATACCTACACTTTGGAAGGAGCGTAAAAATAGCTCTGTTAAATCTCGAATGGTTTGGAGTTTTATAGCAGGTTTTATGCTGGTTTTTGGAGCACGCTTAGCTGGTGGATGTAATGCTGGACATATACTCTCAGGTGGTTCACAAATAGCAGTTAGCGGGATTATATTTGCTGTTGTTGCATTAGGTACAGGAATGATAACAGGTAGATTTTTTTATAAGAAAAAGAGGTGTAGAGAATGTTAGATCGTATTTCAAATATGTTTAGCCTTGTAGCAAATCAAGCACATGGTTCTGTATGGCTTGTACTTTTTATAGGTTTTTGTTTTGGTGCAATTATTCTTTATTCACGTCTTGATAAGTTTGAAAAAATGGCCGGTTTTATGATTTTTGAGGATACTTTAGTTCCAAGAATGGCAATGACTACTGTTGCATTATCAAGCATAGGTTTTTACTTTTTAGTTGATTCTGGTTATGCTAGTTATGCTATCAAACCTACTATTTTAGGTGGCCTGATTGTTGGCGCAATAATCTTTGGTATTGGTTTAGTTATATTAGGAAAATGCCCATCAGCATTTTTTGTTTCAGTTTCAGAAGGTCGCGTTGATACTTTTGTTGGTGTTGTTGGAGGTATGGTTGGTGGAGCGGTTTTTACTCTTGTTTATCCGTGGATTGAAAATATTATAGGACCCAATTTGGGTAAGATAAGACTATCCGATGTATTTGGCGGATACGACTTGGCGATTGTTCTTGTATTAAGTAGTGTACTTTTGATAACAGCTTATCTTCTTCCAACCATTAATTATGAAGACCCTGCTGATAATAGAGAAACCAGAGTAAAATAGTTGAATAAAACATTATCTAAGAAATAAACTCTATAATTATAAAACGATAAGTCAAACTTAATGTTTTGGCAATAATTTTTAAATAACAAAGGAAAAAAAATGGCACATATAAAACTACCGGAATTTGAAGATATGAGTCCTGCAATTCAAGATAAAGCTCGTCCAATTTTAGAAAAAACAGGCAAACTAGGTGAAATATTTAAACTAATGGCACTTGATGATAAAATATATTTTGCAACAGACGGGATGATTCAAAAGTATCTACTTGATGAAACAACATTGTCTTATGATATTAAAGAGTCAATTGCACTTCTTATATCAGTAGAAAATGGCTGTAAAATGTGTGTTGATGTACATAAAGGTATCGCAGAAATGCTTGGACTATCAGATGAGAGAATAGCAGAAGTTTTACAAGGTGTTGATGCTAT
This sequence comes from Candidatus Sulfurimonas baltica, assembly GCF_015265455.1. Classification (NCBI taxonomy): domain Bacteria; kingdom Pseudomonadati; phylum Campylobacterota; class Epsilonproteobacteria; order Campylobacterales; family Sulfurimonadaceae; genus Sulfurimonas; species Candidatus Sulfurimonas baltica. The sequence continues at coordinate 14,845 of NZ_CP054492.1, forward strand.
CAATACTGATGATAAAGAAAAAGCTCTTTTAAATTTTTGTATTAGAGCCTCTAAAAAAGATAACTACAAAGTACTTAAAAGTGAAATTGATGCACTGAAAGATATGGGTTATAGTGATGTTCAAATAGTTGAGGCAGTAGCAATAACAGGATACTTCAACTATATAAACACGCTATCAAATGTTTTTGCTTTAGGTCAATAAAAGATTATGAAATATATATTTTTAGCACTTATACTACTCTCTGGTATAGTTCAAGCAAAAGAGTTCAAAGCTGTTTTTGACTGCAGTTCGAAGAACAGCGGATACATTGTTAGCCGTATGTTTTTAATCGAGAGAACTATAGATATGATTGAGGAAAAAGGCGATAGCGTGAAATTTGCCATTACGATTCACGGCAGTTGCGCCCCTATAGTTTCAAAAAATATAGATGAGATTATAATGGATGATGCAGAGTTGGCAAATATGCAAAAAGCAAGAGAACAACTTGAGAGATTAGCTACTAAAAAAGGTGTTGATGTAACTGTTTGCGCGATGAGCCTAAATGCCAATACAATAGATAAAGATTATGTTCTCCCTTTTGTTAAAATATCAGAAAACAGTTTTATTGATACAATTGGTTATCAAAATGATGGCTATGCTCTTATGACATTTAAATAAGGATAAATATAATGGTAAAAAAAATTGTTACATACCCGACAACTCCAAGTTTGGAATTTGGTGCAAATGTTAGATTCTTTAATGATGAGCTATTCGCAATTGTCCAAGATTTAAAAGATACAATCCAAGCGAATGATTTAGATGCACTTGCGGCATTTCAGATAGGTTCACCACTCTCCGTTGTAGTAGTAAAAAAAGATGGCGAGTTTATAGAGTTGGTAAATCCGAGAGTTTTAAAAAGAGAAGGGAGTATTACGCCGGTTGAGACTACAGCCTATTTCCCCGGTATGAGTGCTAAAACAATAAGATATAAAAAAATCACCCTTATGTATGAGGACAGAAGTGGCAATCAGCAATTTTTAGAGGCTGATGGGGAGTTAGCCATAACTATTCAGAGAAAAATTGATTATGTTTTTGGCTCAAACTTTCGAGTAAGACTTGATGAGGCTGAGAAAAAACTTTTTGATTCAAAGCTGGAGTTTGGAACGGATGCGATTACGCAAAACGATTGTCCGACAGTGTTTAAAAGAGATAGAATACTTCAAGCTTTTAAATATCTTTTCATTTTTGGAATTATTGGTGTAGTATCGAGCTTTTTTATGAGTGATGAGAGTTTAAAGAGTTTGGTAACAGTAGAAAATTATATTATGATTTTAATGAGTTTTCTTATTGTTATTTATTTCTTATATGCGCAATATGAAGGGAAACAATATAAGCACTGCACCTCTTGTCAGATTGGAAATATAATAGGCACCACAATAGTTTTATTAATGAAGCTAACGGTACTTTTTTTAGCATACTATTTTATAATTTAAAGATATAATAATATACTAAATTCCTATCGGAGAGTAATATTATTAAAGAAAATATATCTAAAAGCGGTGAGTACAAACTCTGCTCACTACTTTTTGACACTACTAACAACTATAACACTAACCTGCAAACACTTTTAGAACTTATAAGTAAAACGGATGAAAAATCATTAATAGTCGCACCTGAAGTTTGTTTGACATCTTTTGATTATGAGAATATTGAAAAGGTGGTAGAGTTTTCACATGTAGCAAATGAAGCATTGATTAAAGCTTCAAAAAACAAAATAATTATAGCAACTATGATTGAGAAAAAAGATGGTGAAGTCTTTAATTTTGCTAAAATTTTTCACAATGGCGAGATAGTTCACACTCAAGCAAAAGCGAGACTGTTTCGTTTTGGTGATGAACATAAGTACATGTCGCAAGGTGAAGATAAAGATATTAAGATTGTTGAAGTTGACGGGATTAAAATAGGGATTTTAATCTGTTTTGAACTTCGCTTTAAAGAGTTGTGGCTTCGTCTTGAGGGGTGTGACGTTATAGCCGTTCCGGCTTGGTGGGGTGTTTTAAGAACTCAGCACTACAAAACACTAACACAAGCTCTTGCTATAATCAATCAGTGCTATGTCGTTGCAAGCGACTCTCTTAATAAAGAGTGCAGTAAAATGAGTGGTATTATAAAGCCACAAGGTGAAGTTGAGCTAAATGGGAATAAGCCTTGCTTAGAAGTGCCATATGATAAAAAAGAAATTGCCACAATGAGGCGATATATGGATGTAGGTATTGGATAGAATTACAGCAACAAAGACAGCTCGATTAGCAAACGATTGCCACCAAATATTTTCACTTGATGATGATGTAAAAGAGGCTATTTCCAGAACCAATAGAGAAGAGTTTGTGCCAATCGGTTTTAAACACAATGCCTATAAGTTAGATGCTCTTCCTTTGGGTTCATCACAATGGATAAGTTCACCTCTAACAGTTGCTAAAATGACCCAGTATTTAGAGACCAAGGGTGCAGATAGAGTTTTAGAAGTAGGGTGCGGAAGCGGTTATCAGGCTGCAGTTTTATCGCATCTGTTTCGCGGGGTGTTTACTATTGAGAGAATAGAGCCTTTGATGATAGAAGCAAAACTGCGCTTTAGAAAACTTGGAATTAACAATATTCACACAAGAACAGATGATGGACAAAACGGCTGGATTCAGTATGCTCCGTACGATAGAATTCTTTTCTCTGCAACCGCAAAAGAGGTTCCGCAAAAACTTTTTGAACAACTGCGTGATGGCGGGATATTAGTAGCTCCGATGCAGGTTGGATTAAAGCAGGTCATAACACGTTTTAGAAAAATAGGAGACTCCGTAGAGAGAGAAGAGTTGGAAGAGTGCGATTTTGTACCTATATTGGACGGGGTGCAGAAGTAATATAAATGAAACTATTTTTTGCAGCACTTCTTTTAGCTCTCTGCCTTGACGCCTCAACAAAGTTTGAGGATGCTCACGCTGTATATAAAAAGGGTGACTTCAAAAAATCATTTGAAATGTTTAAAAAACTGGCAAAAGATGACTCAGATGCCGCATATATTTTAGCTTACATGTACGAACAAGGCGAAGGGCATGAAGTAGACAAAGAAGAGGCTTCAAAATGGTATAAAATTTCATCTGAGAGTTACTACAAGCAAGCTAAATACAACTATAGCAGAGAGATAGAAAAAGAGCAAAAAAAATTATACACTTCTTTAGACAGACTAGATCAAAATGAAACAGAAGATACAATAAGGCAATACTCACAATCTCTTTATAATTTCAAAGCTCATAATGCCAACTATTTTTTGCCTATAAGTTACAGATATGACGGTGACTATGCAAATACGAACGGACATAAAGCAAAAGAGATAGAGACAGAGTTTCAAATTAGCGTTAAGTTTGATGTGGCAGCAAATATCCTTGGTCTCAACGAGATATACTCAATTGCTTATACCCAAAAGTCATTTTGGCAGTTTTATTCAGATTCGGCTTTTTTTAGAGAAACAAACTATAACCCTGAGGTTTTTGTTATGTTTCCAACCTCAGAGTTAAGCGATGGAAGGCTTATAAAGTCCATACGATTAGCAATTGCACATGAATCAAACGGAAGAGGCGGGGACGAAGAGCGCTCATGGAATTTTTTTAGTGGCAGCTTCTTGCTTCAGTATAAAACCTTGTTTGCAGAGTTGAAACTTTGGACAAGATTACCAGATACTAATGACTACAACCCTGATTTGATAGATTACATGGGACACGGTCATATAAAGTTTATGGTCCCATATAAAAAACATCTTTTAGAATTGAAGTTGAAATACAGTTATAGTAATAAAGGGGCTGCAGAGATAAACTACAGTTATCCCGCTTTTGGCAGAGATGATCTTTTTTTATATGTAAAACTATTCAGTGGATATGGTGAGAGTCTTATTGATTATAACAATCGCATAAAAAAGTTTGCAATTGGGTTTAGCATCTCAAGGTAGCAGATATATACTAAGTTTATTATTGTAAAATGTCAATCAATATAATATAGGATAGATTATGGAAGATATGTATGGCATAAAGTATTCAAAACCTGAAGTAGTCTTAATGCAAGAGACAGGTATTGGTGTGGCTGAAGCAGCGGCTAGAACTTGTTATGACTCGTTTGAGAACAGTGAAAATGAGGCTATAAAATATATTGAAAATCACATGCCGGATGATTCTACATGTAGAAAAATAAATGATATTGAAGAATCAAATCTTTTAGATGATTTGGCTTGGACATATTTTCACCACTCAATCTTAGAACATGCAAATCTTAGTTTTTTGATACGCTCAACTTCAAGGGGTGTTCTTCAAGAGCATGCTCGCCACCGCATACAAGCTATAAGTGTAAGAAGCACCAGATATACGATGAGTTCTATCATAAACGCATTCACGGCATCGCAAACTTCTGACAGTAAAGATTTTTTTGTAGAGAAAGTTTTAGGCTTTAATATGTTTGTAACTCAAGATGAAGAGTATAACAAAATCGAAATAGGTGCTATTTATGATAAGCTAAAATATCAATCATCAAAAGTGGATAATTTTGATGATATAGCAGTAGCAAAAAGCTCATTGGAATTTTTACAAGAGTTCAAAGGTGATTCAGAGGCACTTTTTTCTGCTTTAGAATCAGGGAAAAAGAAACGTAATGTCGGTGATGCTTTTAAGCATATAATAACAGACAATGTAAAAGTTGATATGGTTGTTACATTCAATCTCAGAAGCCTTAAAAACTACCTTACACTTAGAGACAGCGGTGCTGCATTTTTTCAAATAAGATGGCTGGCACAAGAGATGATGCGAAAAACACCATCAAAATATTTAGATTTAATTATTAAAAGGAAGTAGTTCATATGAAAAAATATATTTTAATATCTGGTTTTTTATTTGCTGTGTTATTCAGTGGATGTTCATATTTTAAAGTAAATGCTGCAATGTGTGATCAGATTGCAAAAGAGCCTAACGCTGTTATACCTCAAGAGTGCAGAAATTACAGTGAAGCAGATGCTCAAAAAGCATTTGATAAAACTAAGACTAAAACATCTACGCAGTTGAAAGATGATATAGAGTTTCATAAAGAGGGGAAATAGATGAGTATAGTAAAAGAGTTACAAAGCAGAAGTGGCGGCGTATGTGAGTTATGCGGAGGGAGTGACGGGCTGACTGATTTTGAAGTTGCACCCTCTGATGGAAGCAGTGAAACATCTGTTTGTATATGCTCTACATGTAGAGCTCAAATAGAGAATCCTGACAGCATGGATGAGAACCATTTTAACTGCTTAAATGACAGCATGTGGAGCGAAATTCCCGCTGTAAAAGTTTTAACTTTTAGACTTTTAAGTTTACTCAATCGCCAAGATTTAATGGATATGATGTATCTTGAAGAGATCGAAAGAGCTTGGGCAGAATCCGGTATAGGCAGTAAATCATCGGTAGTTCATAAAGACTCTAACGGGGTTGTACTTCAGGCTGGTGATACAGTTGTAATCATAAAAGATTTAGAGGTTAAGGGTGCAGGTTTTACAGCAAAGCGTGGTACAGCAGTTAGAAATATTTCATTGGTTCATGATGATGCGGAGCATATAGAAGGTCGCGTAAACGGAACAAAGATTTTTATTCTTACAAAGTTTCTTAAAAAATCATAATCTGATTTATTAATACCCATAAAGAGATAAATGAATCCTCTAAAATCTATAGCACTAAACATATCAATTCCTATACTGATATCTTTGGTGTTTGCGTTGATTGTTTTTAATGAAACAAAAATCCCGACCGCAATAATTGAATTAGTCCCGTATCTTTTTTATGCCATGAGTGCGCTCATAATATGGGTATCATGGCATTTTAACCGTAACAGATTTATCTTTGTTATAGTGCCGCTTCTTTTTATGCAAATTGGATTTGAATACCTAGGTGCTGCAAAAGCAACAGATTTGTTTTTGTATGTTTCACTTCTTTATCCTCTGCATATTCTTGTTTTTTTATTATTAAGAGAGAGAGGACTATTCTCAATCTGGGGCATTTTCAAGATTGTTTTTTTTGTTGTTGAGATAACAGCCGTCTTATATTTTATTTATTATCCCAATGCGGAGCTACTGGAAATGTTAAAGATAAAAATATTTGCAATATCTTTTTATCCGCTTAAAGATTTATCTGTAGCTATTGGTATTTTTGTAATGTTTATTATGAGTGCGTTAGTGATATTTAATAGACTGCTGATGTACAATAGCTCATTTTTAATTTTGACAATTACCTTTTATGGCGGCCTATACTTTATAAAAACGCAATATGTGAATGATCTTTCTCTCTTGGCTATAAGTGTGATTATCTTTGCTCTTCTTATCAGAGAGTCTTACCGCTTGGCTTTTTACGACGAACTTACATCCTTGCCAGGGAGAAGAGCGTTGGTCGAAGATATGGCAAAACTTGGTATAAGATATTCACTTGCTATGATAGATATAGACCATTTTAAAAAGTTTAACGATACATACGGACATGATACCGGCGATGAAGTCTTGAAGATGGTTGCATCAAAATTGTCAAATGTGACCGGCGGTGGAAAAGCTTACAGATATGGAGGAGAGGAGTTCGTACTACTCTTTCCATCAAAAGACTCAGGTGAGTCCTACACTCATACAGATATATTAAGGGATATAATTGCCAAAAGCCCTTTTAAAGTCAGAAACAAAGAGAGCTTTAAAGAGATATATATAAATATATCAGCTGGGGTCGTACAAAAAGCTTCAAAAGAGAGTAACCCGTTTACAGTTATGAAAAGAGCTGACAATGCTCTTTACAAGGCTAAAAAAGCTGGTAGAAACCAGGTAATAAAAGCATAAAAGGCACTATTGATATGCAAGCACATAATAGATTTTACAAGATAGATAAAGATTTTAGAAACCCTTATGCAAGAGACAGAGACAGAATTATTCACTGTGGAAGTTTTAGAAAACTAGAGTATAAAACGCAGGTTTTTTTAAACCAAGACGGGGACTTTTTTCGTACCCGCTTGACTCACTCTATTGAAGTTTCGCAGATTGCCCGCTCAATCACTTCCCATCTAGGACTGAATGAATCATTGGCAGAAGCTATTGCACTTGCTCATGATTTAGGGCATACCCCTTTTGGACATATAGGAGGAGACACTCTTAACAAGTGTTTAAGGGATGATGGGTTTGAGAATGGTTTTGAGCATAATTTTCAAAGTTTTAGAGTTGTTTCATCAATCGAGAAGAGGTATAAAGATTTTAATGGGCTAAATCTTACGTTTGCGACACTTGAAGGTATCTTAAAACACTCTTACCCATATAAAAAAAGCTTCTTACCCTCTATAATAGATGAGCAGTTTAACTTAGAGACGCATCCATCCATAGAGGCTATGGTCGTTGACAGAGCTGATGAGATAGCGTATATCAGTCACGATATTGATGATGGGATAAACTCGGGGCTAATATCTTTCAATGATCTCAAAGAGAGTGAGTTGATAAGTGAGATTTTAGAAAAAGTAGAAGCAGAAGGGATATCTGAAGATGAAGATGAGATGTTCCGTTACCGCTTTAGTTCACATCTGATAAACCATCTGGTTTTCTCTCTTTTAGAAAACTCTAAAGATAAAATTGACAATAGAGAGGTTTTTAGTGCTGTTTTGGATACAAAAATTGAGATTCCAATAGGTTTTAAACCAGAGCTTGAGAGTAAAATAAAAAAGCTAAAAAAGCTACTTTTTAACAAGCTTTATCAGCATAAAAAGATAGTAATAAAAATGTTTGCAGGCAAACAGGCTATCAAAGGCCTCTACAGAGGGCTTATGGAAGAGGAAAAAATGCTTCCAACATTTTATCGTGAGCAGCTAAAGAGCAGAAAAAAACATAGAGTTATAGCCGATTATATTGCTTCGATGAGTGACAGACATGCGTTAAGTTTTTATAATGAGATGTATGGAAAATTATAGGTAGATAAACTTTTAGATTTTATGTGATTTGGAGGTTTTTGAGGTTGTTTTAAAAGTAAACACAGCCCGAAGGCTTATGTCTATAGGCGTGATTCGTAACGTCTCATCATATAAAGACGCTTAAGCATTTTCTTACGAGATGCTATTAAGAACTTCTTACGTTTTTCAGTTTGCGTTTCATGGAAACGGCGAGCACGAGCTTCAGTAACGATTAAGTTACGGTCAGTCTGCTTTTTGAAACGACGATAAGATGCATCAAAATTGTCATCACTACGTAGTACTATACCAGGCATATCACATCACCCACTTTCTGTAAAAATTTTTGGAATGGAATTGTATCATAATATTTTATAATTACATAGCTTCTTAAACCACTTAAGAGTATAATATTTTTATGATTACCCAAGATTCTATAGAAGCCCTTAAAGCACGCCTTGATGTTGTTGATGTTGTAGGCTCTTATGTCGAGCTGAAAAAGTCAGGTGCAAACTATAAAGCACCATGCCCTTTTCATGATGAAAAATCTGCCTCTTTTGTTGTAAGCCCGACAAAGCAGATATATCACTGCTTTGGATGCGGAGCAGGCGGTGACAGCATTAAGTTTACGATGGAGTATGAAAAACTCAACTACCCAGAGGCCTTGGAAAAACTAGCATCAACTTATAATTTTTCACTCTCTTATACAGACAATAAGCAAAATAAGCCACGTTCACAACTTATGGATAAGTTAAATGAGTGGTATCAAAATCTTTTAACCTCTAAGCCAGCGGCAACACAGTATATAAAAGAGCGCGGAATCTATGAGAGTAGTGTTGAAAAATTCGGTATAGGTTATGCACCTGACACTGATGCTACGATAAACTATATAAAATCTCATCTTTTTAATATGAGCGAAGCTGTAGAGATGGGCGTTGTCGGCTTTGATAGCGGAAGATATTTTGCGAGATTTATAGAGAGGATCACTTTTCCTATCCACTCCGCTAATGGCTCTATAGTTGGTTTTGGTGGCAGAACTATAACAGGGCATCAGGCAAAGTATATAAACTCTCCGGAGACTCCATTTTTTAATAAGTCTCGTCTTTTGTACGCTTATCATCATGCAAGACAAGAGGTTTATAAAACAAAAGAGATAGTTATAACAGAGGGGTATCTTGATGTTATTATGCTGCATCAAGCTGGGTTTACAAACGCAGTAGCAACTTTAGGAACAGCTTTGACTGCGGAACATTTGCCACTACTGAGAAAGGGTGAACCTAAAGTTATAATGGCGTACGATGGGGATAAACCAGGACGAGCAGCTGCACTTAAAGCATCAAGAATTCTAAGTGCAGGCGGTTTCAGTGGAGGTGTTGTTATTTTCTCAGATGGACTTGATCCGGCAGATATGGTGAAAAATGGCAAAGTAGAAGAACTTGCGACCATGTTCAGAACACCAAAACCATTTATAGAGTTTGTTTTAGAAGAGATAATCTCAAGCTACAATCTACGTGACCCAAAAGCAAAAGAGGCTTGCATGCAAGATGGAATAGGGTATCTTAAAACTTTATCTCCAATGTTGCAGGAAAAATATAAATCATATTTGGCTTCACGACTAGGATTGAACCCATCATACGTTAAGCTAACTAACCAGACTAACCAAGCTAACATAAACAAGATTGACAGTAGTCGCCACCGGGATATGTGGGAACTCAGTCTTATAAAAACTGTTTTGGAAAAACCAGAGTTAATAAACCAGATATTAGATGTTTTAGACCCATCACTTTTGCAGTTTCACTCTTTAGAGTTGGCACTGGCTCTTGGAGGAAAGTTTGATGAACCAAAGCTTATGGCAATATCGGTGGATGATAAGATAAAATCGCTTATAGATGAAGAGTCATTAAAGGCTGAACTGATAGCTTTTTTAACAAAACATTATGAGCGTGAGTTAAAAAAAGTAAATATGCAAAACGCTGTCTCTTTTGAAGAGAAAGCGTTTTATATTCGTAAATTTCGTGGGAAGATAGCAACACTAAAAAGAGGTGAACTTGTAGCTTTTAAAAGCTAAATTCATTAGCCTATTCTTCGGGCGCTTCTTTAGGTTTACGGGCTTTAATGTTTATTTTTCTTCCAACTTTTTTAGGAGCATCATAACTCTCTCTTTTGCTTCCGTCATGACGATGGTTTCTGTCACCACTTTTACCTGAAAAGATTGATTTACCATTCTCGTCTTTACCTAAAAATTTATTAGGCTGTTTATCTTTCTTTTCCCATTTTTTCGCTTTATCGCCTGAATCACCATCTCTTTTTGGTTTATCGAACTTGGGTTTATCAAATGGCTTCTTGTCATATTTGGGCTTGTCAAACGACTTTTTGTCAAATGGTTTTTTATCATATTTAGGTTTATCTTCAGGGTCTGTTTTAAAAGCGTACTCTCTTTTTGGTCTCTCAACAGGTTTTTGTGCTACAACCATTTTTGTACTCTCTTCGTAAGCAAAACCCTCTACTAGGTCCTGCTTAATCACTCTACCGAGAAGTGTTTCAATTGGGTATAGTTGCTTTTGCTCGCTGGAGTCAAGAAGTATCAGTGCCGCATCTGTCGCGCGAGCTAATCTTGACATGTAAACAATTGCCGCAATTGGCAGATCATAGCTGATTAAAAGCTCACATGTAACATCTTTGGAACCTAAAAGCTCTTTGTCATCCATAATAGTAACATTTTCACAATTTACAGATTCCTTAAGAAGTTCAGGAGAGTTTGCGGTTACCACAAGAATTTTTGACTTTGTATTATTAGCTATAAGTAAATTAAGCAGAGATAGTTTTTTATCATTAGGACAAGGGTGAATGCGGTGTTTGTTGTGTTTTACAGTGATTGAGTTGGCTGACATAAGAGGTCCTAGTGAGGTTTTTATAAATATTGCAAAGATTATATCTCATATTACCATAAATTATGCTATTATGAACCAATATTAAGACTAGGAATTTTATGTCGTTTACAACACTCGGTTTATCAGCACCATTATTAAAAGCTATTAAGGAGCAAGGTTACACAGAACCTACTCCGATTCAAAAGCAGGCTATCCCTGTTATATTAGAGAGAAGAGATATACTCGCAGGTGCTCAGACTGGTACCGGCAAAACTGCAGGTTTTACACTGCCACTACTAGAGCTATTAAGCAGAGCTAAACCTACAAAAGCAAAACATACTGTTAGGGCACTTATACTAACACCAACCAGAGAGTTAGCTGCCCAAGTTGGAGAGAGTGTTGAACTTTACGGAAAACATCTTCCATTTAAATCAACTGTAATATTTGGCGGGGTAAAAATAAATCCTCAAATTACACAACTTCGCAAAGGTGTAGATATTATCATCGCAACACCTGGGCGATTGCTAGATCACATGTCGCAAAAAACTGTAGATTTAAGACATATAGAATTTCTTATACTTGATGAAGCAGACAGAATGTTGGATATGGGTTTTATAAATGATATTAGAAAAATATTAGAAGTGCTACCTAAACAAAAGCAGACACTTCTTTTTTCAGCAACTTACTCAGATGAGATTAAAAAACTATCAGACCGCTTGTTAAACTCTCCGGCTCTTATAGAAGTTGCCCGTCGCAATACTGCTTCTGAGACTGTTCAGCAGGCAGTTTACCATGTTGACCAAGTTCGCAAGAGAGAGTTATTGACACACTTGATTAATGAGGGAAAATGGAAGCAGGTTCTTGTCTTTACTAGAACAAAACATGGAGCGAACCGTCTTACAGGGCAACTTGAAAAAGATGGTATTACCGCTGTAGCAATTCATGGAAATAAGAGCCAAAATGCAAGAACAAAAGCACTAGCTGATTTTAAAAAAGGTGAAGTGAGAGTTTTGGTCGCAACAGATATTGCTGCTCGCGGAATAGACATTGACCAGCTTCCACATGTAGTGAATTATGAACTTCCAAATGTCAGTGAAGATTATGTTCACCGTATTGGAAGAACAGGACGTGCAGGCAATGAAGGTGAAGCAATCTCGTTGGTTTGTGTAGATGAACATGAGTTCTTAGAAAATATAGAGAAGCTGATTAAAAAAGATATCCCTAAGGTATGGCTAAAAGGTTTCAAACCTGATCCATCAATTAAGGCAGAACCTATAAATCAAGGTGGTGGTAGAGGTGCTAGGGGTTCAAATTCAAGACAAAGACCTCAAAATAAGCCAAGTCAGCGTTCACCAAGAGGCTCTTCTGGGGCTAGAGGCAATAAATAGTATATTATTCTATAATTTAAATTATCAATTTAGTAAGGAAAAAGATGAAAGCAATCGCACTGTTCAGTGGTGGGTTAGACTCAACTTTAGCTATAAAGCTTATTATAGACCAAGGCATTGAGGTTTTGGCTGTAAATATCAATACAGGCTTTGGAAGTACAAAAGACAGGCTTGAACATATGCAAAGTATGTGTGAACAAGTTGGTGCAGAGTTGAAAATTATAGATATTCAGAGTGAATATCTCCAAGATGTTTTGTTTGATCCAAAACATGGTTACGGTAAAAACTTTAATCCATGCATAGATTGTCATGCCAAGATGTTTACAGTTGCAAAACGGATTATGGAAGCTGAAGGTGCTTCATTTCTTATAAGTGGTGAAGTTATGGGTCAGCGCCCAATGAGCCAAAACAAAGATGCACTCCAAATAGTTCTAAATGAGAGTAACTGCGACGGATTGCTTCTGCGCCCTTTGTCTGCAAAAATGTTAGCTCCAACTATTGCTGAGACAAATGGCTGGGTAGATAGAGAAAAACTAGAAGGTATAACTGGCAGAAGTCGTGACAGACAGATGGAGATGGTAAAAGAGATAGGACTTGACAACTTTGAGAGCCCAGGCGGAGGATGTCTTTTAACTGACGAGAATTTTGCTAAAAAAATGTTTGACTTTATTAAGTATGATAAGTTTGAAGTACGTGATATTCCACTTATGAAATACGGTCGCCATTTTCGTCTAAGTGACGGCGCAAAACTAGTAGTTGGAAGAAACAAAGATGAGAATGGTTACTTGCAGGATATAGACAATGCTAAGTACTACCATGTGAAAACAATTGGAATTCCCGGTCCTCATGCCATGCTTAGCAAAAACGCAAGTGAGGCTGACAAAGAGTTGGCGACAAAAATAATTTTAACTTACTGTAAAACGAAAGAGGATAGTAATTATACTATCTCTTATGACGATGCAGAGGTTCAGGGTTCGCCATTTATTTCAAGGGACGAAATAAAACCTTATTCAATAATGTAAAACTTTACACTTAAGTATTTTTTTCGATATACTTTGTGCAACTTAAAACAAGAGGTGTAATATGGCTGGTGTTCATTTTGGATTTGACAATTTTAAACAACTTCTAGAGTTAAATATAGGTATATCCGAGAGACTTGACGAGAGTCGTTCAGAGAGTTTCACACTTTTGTATTGTGACTTCTCTACCGTCTCTAAAGAAGTAATAAAAAGTTCTCTAGAGAGTGTTCTTAGAACTTCTGACGCTATTGTAAACAACGAGTCGGACTACTTTTTTGTTCTTCCGTATACAGACAAGTATGGAGCAGAAATTGTGAAAAATATGTTTATAGAATTTTTTGCTAGAGACTTAGACTCAAGTAAAGTAAGCTATCCAAAGGATGGAGAGACACCACAGCAACTTCTTGAAGAGTTAAGGGATATGGTTAGTGTAACATATAAAAATGAGTTGAGATGTCTTGACAAGTTTATTCAATACCGCTAAAAGTGTACTCTCTGTTATTTTTGTAAAACAACACAGCATCTGATATTTTCTGCTCTTTATACATTCTCTTGTCACACACACATCTACATCTGATTTGTGTGTTTTTAGATGCCACAATCTTCTTATTACTTTTATTTATTTTATGCGTTGAGCTTTTAAAACTATCACTATTTGACGACTCAAACGGGCTAAGTCCAAACAGCAGTAACGGAAATAATAAAATCAATATCTTAATCATGCGGACAATATCGGTAATTTTTAAATATTTTTAACATTGGAATAATTTATGCTTTATTATTTAAAACCATCTAAAGCTTTTGAGTAAAAACTTTCTTGCCATTAGGCAAAGCTTTAGTGATTGAGTATAGTTTGGAGTTATTCAAACTATACAAGATTAACAATAGGAGCAAAAAATGATTTCATTAGATATAAAAAGTGAAGCTAAAACTGCGTCTTCACCTCTAAATTTGTCAACTCCAAAGGATGAGCCAAAACTATCATTCTCAGAACTTTTAAAAGGTCAGAGTGAGAAAAAAGATGGTAAGCTTATTCAAAACGGCGCTTTGATACTATCGCTTGGTGAACAGGTAAAAGAGAGCAGTGGCTCAAAAACTGTATCAAAAGCAGATATGCTTATATCTCTTTTGAAAAATGAAGATAGTTTAGATGAGAATATAGAAGAGTTAATGGAGCTTAATCCAAAATTAGTATCTTCTTTAAGTGCAAAAGAGATAAAAACCTTAGTCTTTGAGGCAAAAGATTACTTAAAAACGAAGATAGAGGGTAGTGATGATTATAAAAAATCACTTATTAAAGAGCTCCCACATACCCTTAAAGGTTTAACTGAAGTTGCTAAAAAACTCGGTATTGATATTAGTAAAATAACACTAGAAGACGTTAAAGTTCAATCTGATTCAAAAGTTCAATCTGATTCAAAAGTTAAAACTCCAGAGATAAGAGTTGATACTTCTCATGTAAAAGATACATCACAAGATAATAAGGCAAAAGTTCAACCTCTGCATGTAAAAGATATACCACAAGATAAAGAGGTAAAAGTTCAACCTCTGCATGTAAAAGATACATCACAAGATAATAAGGCAAAAGTTCAACCTCTGCATGTAAAAGATATACCACAAGATAAAGAGGTAAAAGTTCAACCTCTGCATGTAAAAGATGCATCACAAGATAAAGAGGTAAAAGTTCAACCTCTACATGTAAAAGATATATCACAAGATAAAGAGATGAAAGCAATCACTCCGGATGCCAAAAAAACATCAAAAAATGCAGATACCACAGTGAGTGAATTTCCAAAAGACCAGCAATACAAAGAGCAAGCAACTGATGAAAAGATATCACAAATTTCAAAAGAAGTAAGAACTACACCACTTTTTAAGGCTCAGGCGGTTGTTGAACATACGACCACTGAACAGATTGTTCAGGCCAAAGCGAGCAGTTCAATAAGCACAGAGCAAAAAACACCAAAAGATAGAGCAGACGAAACATTAAAACTTCTTTTGCGGGGTGAGAAACCGGCTATAAGTAACTCAATAATGACGGCAGATTTTTCCGTTGCAACGGCTAAAGTGATTGCACCGAGTGCAGCTTCAGATGCCGCAAAATCATTAGAAAAACTTTTACACGGTGAATCTTCATCATCTGAGCAAACAACATCAACTTCAAAAATAGATGGGTTGACGACGCACAAAGTGGACAGTTTTGAAGTTAAGCTAAATGAAGCCAAGCAGATGATTAAATATCTTTCAACGGATGTGAAAACAGCGATAGAAGATTATAAGTCTCCATTTACCAGAGTAAAAGTTCAGCTCAATCCGCAAAGATTGGGTGAAATTGATTTGACTATAGTTCAAAGAGGTAAAAACCTACATGTAAATATCAGCTCGAACAACACTGCCGTAAATACTTTGGCGATGAATGCTAATGAGCTGAGAGTACAGCTAAGCAATAATGGAATAAATAATGCTACATTGAACTTTAGTAACAACTCACAAAATGGTGACTCTAATGCCGGTGGACAACATCAGCAAAAACAAAATGGGCAACAAGCTCATAAAGAGTATAACTATTTTGATAACGAAGAGGCGAATGAAGAGATTTTAAGCTCTTTAGAAATTATTGTGCCTCATTATGGTTAAGTAGCTAGGCTATTTTAAGAATCTGCCTTTTATAAAAGGCAAGCTTCAGTCGCCACAGCGGTGAGAGCAAAATAAAAGGGGCTTGTTCCTTTTGTGAACTAACAATAATGGTTATTCCCTTTATATGAGGGAACCCTAATAAAGGATATATTATGGCTATCAATTCAATAGGACAAAATGCAGCGTTATATAGTGAGCCAACAGTCTCAACAGCAGCTAAAGATAAAACTGCTTTGGGTAAAGATGATTTTATGACTCTTCTTTTGGTTGAACTGCAACATCAAGATCCAACCGAACCTATGGACAGTGAGAAAATTTTAACTCAGACTTCTCAGCTTGCAGGTTTGGAATCATCAGAAAATACAAATAAAGCTTTAGCAGAATTAGCTGCAACGCTTGGCGGAACACAACAGTTTTCAACAATTGCTGCAATAGGCAAAACAGCAGACTTGGGAAGTAACGCTATTACTTATGATGAGGGTTCTAGCAGTACATTTGAAGTATACTTTCCATCAGACATTCAGCAAGGCTCTATTCAAGTAGTTGACAGCTCTGGGAGTTTGATTAAAACTTTAGATGTTGGAACAAACAAATCCGGTGTATATCAGTTTGATTGGGATGGAAAAGATAATAATGGAAATGAAGCAGATAGTGGAATTTATTATGTCAATGCAAACTACACCGACCCTGCCGGAAATAATTTAGAGACGAGACTTGGCGCTTACCCGATAGAATCAGTTAGATTTGACGGTGGACAAACACTAGTAAAAGTTGGTTCAAATTATGTTCCATTAGAGAATATTAAAGAAGTATATTAAAAAGGCACAAGTGTCTTAATAAATTAAGGAGCATGTCATGATGACTCAAGCTTTTTATACAGGACTTAGCGGACTGAGATCACAACAACAGGCTATTGATGTTGTTTCAAATAATTTGGCAAATACAAGTACAGTTGGATTTCGTGGATACTCTTCTGAGTTTTCATCTATGTTTGAAGAGATGCTTGTCACTAATGCAGCAGCCTCTAGCGTAAACAGTAGTGTAGGTGTAGGTACAAAACTAAATACCATTGCAATGGATGAGTCAAGAGGAGTATTTCAGTTAACTGAAAGAAGTACAGACTTGGCTATATTAGGAGATGGGTGGTTTGGTATTCAAGGTGAGTCTGATCCGCTTTATACAAGAGACGGTAGTTTCACTTTTGATGAGAGTAGAGATTTAGTTACACATGATGGCTATTATGTTCTAGGTACTATGGGTTCAAATATTGAAAATGGTGTACTGACAGAGCAATTAGCTAGTATCCCGCTTGGAGAAGTTGCTACTCAGCAAAAACTTCGTTTTCCAACGACTTTATCTTACCCATCAACTCCAACAACTGAAGCAACTTTTGGTGGAAATTTGAGTTTACTTGAAGATGAAACAGCACTTACTATTAGTGCTGGAGTTATAAATTCACAAGATGTAAAAAATAATTTAAGACTTGAGTTTACAAAAGTAGACCCGCAAGTTGCACCTGGAAGCCAGTGGAATGTAAAAGCAACAACTGAAACTTTAGATGGTGAAACTATATATGATACACAAAATGGTGTTGTCAATTTTAACGAGAGAGGTGCCTTAATCTCAAGTACTCTAACAAGTATAGATAACCAAGGTACAACAGTTAGTATTGACTTGGGGATAGATTATGATGGAATCATATCATCTGGTGGAACTTTTTCATCTTCAAGTTCTTCAAATGGTACTCCAGCCGGTGACCTTATTGGTTATGATATAAATAAAAATGGAGAAGTGCTAGCTACTTTTACAAATGGTGCACAGAGTAACGTTGGTACAATAGCAGTATATCACTTTGCAAATGACAGAGGACTAGAGAGAGTAAACGGAGCTAGGTTTAGTGAGAGTTCAAACAGCGGGGCGGCAAAGTTTTTTCAAGATGCATTCGGCAATAATATTATAGGTACTGATATAACAAACTTTAAACTAGAAGGCTCAAACGTAAGAATGGAAGTTGGATTGACAGACCTTATAATTATGCAAAGGTCGTATGATGCAAATTCTAAGTCTATAACAACAGCTGATGAAATGCTTAAAAAAGCGCTAGATATGGGTGCATAGGGTTAAGCATCCATCCTGCATTATTTATAAACTGCTAACAAAATCAATACTTCTTACTCTCAATAATCTTTTTAATATATTGGAACACTAAATGCTCTATATCTATTACAGAAAAAAATATTTAGCTCTTAGAGGAACTTCTTCCTTTAGAGAATTAAATATAATAAAGGATTTAATATGTTGAAATCATTATATGCCGGTGTATCCGGGCTGCAATCGCATCAAATTGCGATGGATGTTGAATCAAACAATATTGCAAATGTTAACACTACAGGTTTTAAATACTCTCGTGCTAACTTCTCTGACCTTTTAGCTCAAACAAAATCAATTGCAACAGCTCCACAAGGTGAACTTGGTGGTAAAAATGCTGTTCAAGTAGGACTTGGTTCAACTGTAAGCTCTATGACGACTATCCACTCTCAGGGTTCGATTCAAAACTCTGATAAAAATACAGATGTAGCTATTCAAGGAGATGGATTTTTTATAGTCTCTCCAGATAATGGTAAAAGTTATAAGTATACTCGTGCCGGAGACTTTAAGTTTGATGCTAGCGGAAACTTTGTAGATAATAATGGTTTTATTGTTCAGGGTTGGGTAAGAGATAGTGTCACAGGTAAAGTTGACGCAACTGCTCCAATTGAGAGTATACGAATTCCGCCTGGACTTACAACACCTGCAAGCCCTACAACTGAGGTATCATTAAAAGCAAACCTTAATGCAGGTATATTTGTAGAAAGTTACTCACCTGCTTACGAAGTTAAATCTGGTATACCACCAGCAGCACCTACTCCACCAGCACTTGATGCAGATGGAAGAGCTATAGAGTCTGGAGACTTAGGCGTAATGTTTAATGATACAGGAGAGGGGTTTGCTCTTCAACCAAATCAAGGTATTTGGGCATCATTTGAGGCCGCTACACTAACAGCCCCTACAGTAGTTCTAGGCAGTAGTTTAGTGAGTACGTTTAGTAGAGCAATCGCTATTGGTGATACTATTAGCGCAACGGTTAATGGCACTCTTTATTCTAATACAACATATGCTGCTTTTGCAGCTGATGTTCTTGCAGGAGAAGGTGATATCTCTGTTGGTATTGCAGGTGATACTCTTACATTTGATAGTGCTACTGATGTTTCTTTTACTGTAGTAGGTTTAGCAAATGACAATGGTAGTGCAACTGGAGCTGTCACTGTTTCATCAAATAATAGTGCAAGCGAGATGGATGTTACATTTACATTGGACAATGGCGTAGATACGGTTAATGTAACAACCAGCGGCTCTACAGGAACAGAGAGTGCTGCTCAAAATGGTTCTAGATTTGTAACTGCTATTAACTCAAAAACAGCACTTACAGGAATTTCAGCTACTTACGACAGTGTTAATAATAAGATAAACTTGGTTAATACGAATGATAATGCTGCCGCATCACATAATATTAAAATAAGTGCAGTGGGTACTGCAAACTCAGGTTTCGTGGCTACTGCCCAAGATACTGCAAACCATACGGCTTATAGATATCAGTATAATCCAACTGGTGCCAATGGTGGTGCCGGCGGTAACGGTTTTGATAAAACATTCAAAACAATTGCTGATTTACGTAATCAGCTAGAGATTCAAGGGCAAGATAATAATGGGGATACTGCCCTTAGTGCTTTAACTGTAAAAGTAAACTCTCAAGGTAAGCTAGAGATAGAAAATCCAGCTGGTGGTGCAGATCCTTATGATGTAGCTCTTGCAATTACTGGAATAACAACAGCTAATACGTCAAGTGCACCATCTGAAAATACACGCTTTACAAGAAACCTTGAGGCACTTAATTCTTCTTTATCTTCAGGAAGTACTGGTAAAGCATTTTCTCAGTCTTTTAATGCGGCAACACACTCTAGTTCGATAGATATTTTTGACTCACTTGGTTCTAAGCACACTATTAGAATGGAGTTTAGAAAAACAGATGTGGATTTAGCGACAGGTAGTACATGGAATATGAGAATATCAGTTCCAGCACCAGCAACAATTGACAACACAGTTCCATATGATCAAAAAGATGGTTCAATCCGTTTTAATAGTGATGGATCATTAGCAACTTATAATCCGCCAAATGTTTCTTTTACTGGTAACAATGGTTCTGCTGCAGATCAGCAAGTAAGTTTTAGTTTTGGTACATCAAACCTTTTTGACGGTATGACTAGTTTTGACTCAAGAAGTTCTACATCTGGTATATCACAAGATGGTTTTACTGGTGGGGATTTAGTTGGTATTAGAATTGATCAGAGTGGTACTATGGTTGGTTCATTCTCAAATGGTCGTTCATTTGGTCTTGCTCAAGTTGGTATGGCTAAATTTACAAATAATGAAGGTTTAGCAACTGAAGGTGGTAGTGTATACGTACAAACTGCCAACTCAGGCGATCCAATTATTGGTTCAGCTGCAACATCTGGTCGTGGATTTATTCAAAGTTCAGCACTTGAAGCATCAAATGTTGACTTGTCACGTTCATTGACACAGCTTATTATTATTCAAAGGGGTTATCAGGCAAATGGTAAAACAATTACCACTTCAGATCAGCTTTTAGAAACACTTATTGGACTTAAACGATAATTCATTACCACGCTAGAGCGTGGTAACTCAAAATAACTTCTTCTTTTGTAAACCTCATTTTATTCACATTTTGATATAATCCTTTTCATAAAAATCATGCCTTTTTAAAGGCTAGCTTTTAGGAATGCTAACATATGGCATTCTCCACGCTGAGTCGCCTCAGTGGCGCAAACGAGTAAAAGGGACTTTGTTCCTTTTGCGGACTAATAGATGAAGGTTTTCCTTCATTTTGTGAAATAAAATTAAGGAATTTCTATGCAATTTTCTGCTCCGTTAAAATCAAATTCTAAAAAAGTTATGTTACTTGGTTCAGGTGAACTTGGTAAAGAAGTAGCTATTGAGGCTCAAAGACTTGGTCTTGAAGTTGTTGCAGTTGATAGATATCAAAATGCACCTGCTCATCATGTGGCTCACCGCTCATATGTTGTTAATATGCAAGATAAAGATGCTCTTTTAGAGATAATATATCGCGAAAAACCTGACTATATTTTGCCAGAGATAGAGGCTATATCTATAGATGCTCTTTTTGCAGCAGAAGATAAAGGTTATAACGTTATACCTAATGCTAATGCTGTTAGTAAAACAATGAACAGAAAAAATATTCGTACTTTTGCAGCGGAGGTGCTTGGACTCAAAACAGGTCCTTATGAGTTTGTAACTACGGAAGATGGACTAAGAGAAGCTTCTAAACGTATGGGCTATCCTTGTGTTATTAAGCCTGTTATGAGCTCTTCGGGTCATGGTCAAAGTGTTTGTAAAAGCGAAGAAGATGTTTCAAAATCTTGGGAAATAGCAAAAGAGGCTCGCGGTGATGCTAGTGAGTTAATTGTTGAAGCCTTTGTAGATTTTGATTATGAGATAACAATGCTAACTGCAAGAAATGGGCAAGAGACAGTTTTTTGTGAGCCGATAGGTCATGAGCAAAGAGATGGTGATTATGTTTTTTCATGGCAGCCAATGCAAATGAGTGAAGTTGCAAAGAAAAAATCACAAGAGATGGCTAAAACTATAACAGATGGGCTTGGCGGTCGCGGTTTGTTTGGTGTTGAACTTTTTGTAAAGGGAGATGAGGTTTATTTCTCAGAAGTTTCCCCTCGTCCACATGATACTGGAATGGTAACTCTTATAACTCAGTCTCAAAGTGAATTCGCACTTCACCTTCGCGCAGTTCTTGGTCTTCCTTTAGGGTTTACATTTTACGGTCCAGGTGCATCAGCAGCCTTTAAATCAGAAGTTCACAATAATGCCCCTGTAATCAAAGTGGATGAGAGCCTCTTTAGTGATAACAGTTTTGTTAGAGTTTTCTCCAAGCCTGAGACACATAAGGGGAGACGTTTAGCGGTCGCTCTTGTGTTTGACGAAGTTGAAGCAGCGTTAGAGAAGTCTAGAGAGTTAATAACAAAAATAAAAGACTATTAAATGAAAATAGTTCTACTAGATGCTCTTACTTTTGGTGAGACTGATTTAAGTGGGTTTTATAAGCTTGGAGAAGTTCAAGTTTATAAAACCACATCTGCTGATGAAGTTCAAGATAGGATAACAGATGCAGATGTTATTGTTACAAACAAAGTTGTTATAACTGACGAGTTAATGGCTACATGTACAAATTTAAAGCTTATATGTGTGGCTGCTACTGGCATGAATAATGTTGACTTAGAATCAGCAAAGAGTAGAAATATTGAAGTGAAAAATGTGGCTGGCTACTCAACTGATTCAGTAATTCAACACACTTTCTCAATGCTTTTTTATCTTGTAGGACACTCAAGATATTATGATGAGTATGTCAAAGATGGCAGATACTCAAGAAGTAAAATATTTACGGATGTCTCAAAAGAATTTTTTGAGATTAAAGGTAAAAAGTGGGGAATTATTGGACTTGGCTCAATTGGTCGCGGAGTTGCAAATATTGCAGCGGCATTTGGAGCAGAGGTATGTTATCACTCAACAAGCGGTAAAAACTCTACAAAAGATTTTCTACATGTAGAACTCTCCGAACTTCTCAAAACTTGTGATATTATCTCAATACATGCACCTCTAAACGAGAAAACAAATAATCTTCTAGACTATGAACAGTTGTTAACATGTAAGGATGGAGCTACTCTTTTAAACCTTGGACGCGGCGGTATCATTAATGAAGAGGCAGTTGCAAGGATGGTTGATGAAAAAAATATCTATTTTGGTTTAGATGTTTTAACGGCAGAGCCAATGAGAGAGAACCATCCTCTTTTGTACGTTAAAAACAAAGAAAATATATATGTAACCCCTCATATAGCTTGGGCATCTGTTGAAGCCAGAGAGACTCTTATCGCCAGCGTAGTTGAGAACATCTCATCGCTGAACTAGGATTATTCTTTTCTGCATTTTTTGCAGCTACCATTCTCCCTTTTAGTTCAGAGGTTGTATTTATTACAGCTTTGGCTAACGATATGCCACTTTTAATCGCTCTTGTTTTTGCCTCGACAGGAAATATACTTGCCATAATTGTAAACTATATTTTAGGCTATTTCCTTTATGAAAAAACACATACAAAACTAAACAGTTCCAAAATCGGAGCTAAAGCATTTCTGTACGGACACAAGTATGGCTACTATGCACTACTCTTGTCATGGCTTCCGATTATAGGTGACCCACTAACAGTAGTTGCTGGTTTAGTTAGACTCAAGTTTGTTTGGTTTGTTTTAATAGGCGGCAGCTTGCGAGTGTTGCGGTATTATTTTTTAGCTATAATAATATAAATTAATATTTGGCTATATAACAATGAAGTATGTTTTTATTTTACTATCTCTTTTTTTATCTCTTGGCATATCAGTCCATGCACTAGAAAAAGTATCACTACAACTTCAATGGTTCGATCAGTTTCAATTCGCCGGATACTATATGGCAAAAGAGAAAGGGTTTTATAAAGAGGCTGGGTTAGATGTGCAAATAAACAAAATGACACCATCGATGAATACACTTGATGAGGTTCTAAGTGGTAAGTCTGTTTATGGTGTTGGTAGCTCAAGTCTTATATGGGAACATTCTAACGGAAAAAAAATAAGCCTGATATCTGCTATATTTCAGTCATCACCTTATGTTTTGATAGCTCTTAAATCTTCAAATATAAAGAGCGTAAAAGATTTTGCTGGCAAAACAGTTATGTTGAGAGATCAAGATATAGATACAGCATCTGTTCATGCGATGCTAAACTCTGCATATACAGATGAAAATAGCTTGACTACAAAAGAACATACATATGACATAAACGAGCTAATCGATGGAAAAGTTGATTTATATGCCGGATACACATCAAATGAAACATATACACTAAAAGAGATGGGGATTCCTTTTACAGTTTTTTCCCCAAAAGAGAGGGGATTTGATTTTTATAGTGATATTCTTTTTACAACTCAAAAAGAGGTTTTACAAAACCCACAGAGAGTAAAAAGATTTAGAGATGCATCTTTAAAAGGGTGGGAGTATGCATTTGCAAATATTAGCGAAACCGTTGATATTATCTATAGTAAATACAACCCACAAAACAAAACAAAAGATGCATTGATATTTGAAGCTTTGGAGCTAAAAAAATTGGTTTACGCAAACAATAAAGCTTTTGGTGATATTGACAAACAAAAAGTAGAAAGAATTTTAGATGTTTACAAGGTGCTTGGTTTTACAAATGGCAATGCCGACATAGACGAGTTGTTATTTAGTGATGGAGATGTTTATTTATCGAGAGATGAGCTTACATATTTAAAAGAAAAAAAAGTTATTCGTGTTTGTGTCGCACCATCTTCTTTGCCATATAGTGCTATTGAAAATGGGGAGTTTATAGGGGTCGGTGCAGATATTTTAGAATTATCACATAACATTACAAATATACAATACACGCTAGTTGAAACTAAAACATGGAAAGAGTCTTTGGAGCGTGCTGAAAATAGAGAGTGCGATATGATGCCTATTGTAAGTAAAACACAATCAAGAGAAAAATATCTGGATTTTACTACCCCATATCATAGTGATAAATTGGTTATAGTTTCTAAAAAATCAACAAATTATATTTTAGATTTTGGCTCCATTAGAAATAAAACGTTTTCTATTATGAAGGGTAGTTCAAGTATAGATATACTGCGTGAAAAATACCCATATATAAAACTGAGTGTTGTTGATTTAATTGAGGAAGGGTTACTTGGTGTTGAGAGAGGGGATTACTATGGACATATAGATGTTATGATGCGCTCTGCTTATTATATACAGAAAATGTCTAAAGTAGATTTGAAGATAAACACCCAACTTGAAGATACGGTAGAGATTGGTTTTGCAGTAAGAAATGATGATAAAGTGCTTCTCGATATATACGAAAAGGTCTCCAAAAGTCTAAAAAAATCTGACCTGCAAAAAGTTATAAATAGCTGGGTGCAACTAAACTATACAAACAATATTGAATTTAAATATTTAATAGAGATTATAATTTTTATAATTCTGGCAGTAGTGATATTTTATCATAGACACTATATTTTGAGTAAAAGAAACAAAGAGTTGAAACTCTTACAAGATGAGTTGCTGGAGTTAAATAAAACTCTAGAATCGAAAGTAAAAGATGCTGTTGATGAGATGCAAAAAAAAGATACTTATATGCTCCATAGGTCTCGATTAACTCAGATGGGTGAGATGATTAGTATGATAGCCCACCAGTGGAAACAGCCGCTTGGCTCAATTTCTGCACTTAATATATCAATGCTAATGGCAATTGAACTTGAAAAATATGATTTAAAAGATGAGAAACAAAGAGAAGAATTTCTAGATTTTTTCAATGAAAAACTAAAAAAAATAGACTCTCATGCTCTAAATCTAAGTAATGTTATCGCTGATTTTAGAGATTTTTACAAACCTAGTGCAAACGTAAGATTGATGCATATGAATGAAGCGGTAATAAAAGCGTATGAATTTTTAATAGAGAGTTTAGACTCCAGTGGAATAGCCGTTAGAATGGATTTAAATTCAAAAAAAGAGGCAGAGTTGCACGAAAATGAGTTTATACAGGTTGTTTTAAATATTTTAGGTAATGCGAAAGAGCAGCTGATACTAAAAAAAATAAATAATCCGGAAATTTTTGTAAAAACTTATGATGATAAAACAAAAGTTGTTTTGGAGATTAGTGACAATGCGGGAGGAATTAGCGAGGATATAATTGATAGCATATTTGAGCCGTATTTTTCTACAAAAATGGATGCAAATGGTACAGGACTTGGTCTTTACATGTCTAAAAGTATAATAAAAGAACATCATAATGGAAAAATATATGCTAAAAATAGCGAAGTCGGTGCAGTCTTTGTTATTGAAATAAAAGCTAAAAAGAGAATTGCAACAGAGGATGAAGTATGAGAAGTGATGTAGTTATAATCGGTGCAGGCGGTGCAGGTTTAGTCTCAGCGATTCATGCTCATGAGAGTGGAGCCAAAGTTATAGTCTTAACAAAAGAGTATCCTACCAGAAGTCAGACATGCATGGCACAGGGCGGCATAAATGCAGCTTTGTCGAACGTAGGCGAAGATAGTGTTGAAGCACACATTCAAAATACACTGAAATCGGCTCATTCTATTGCAGACGAGAGTGCCGTAAAGTTTTTATGCGAAGAGGCAATAGGTGCCGTAGAGTGGTTAGACAGCATCGGTGTACCGTTTAGCAGAACAAAAGATGGCAAGATAGCACAAAGGACTCTAGGAGGGGCATCTGCACCGCGTGCATGTTATGCGCAAGACTATACAGGATTAAAAATCCTTCATACACTTTATGACAGATGTCTTTCTCTAGGTATTGAGATTTTAGATGAGAGATATCTTTTAGAGTTCATAACAAACAAAAGTGAAAACAAACTATCAGTTTGCGGCGTTAGTGTTTTAAATAAACGAAGCGGTGAAGTTGAGATATATGAGAGTTCAAGTGTAATAGTGGCAACCGGCGGATATAGCAGAATTTTTCATAAGCATACAACAAACTCATCAAGCTCAACAGGAGACGGAATAGCCTCAGCACTACGAGCGGGAGCTAGACTTAGCGATATGGAGTTTATACAGTTTCATCCGACAGCCCTTAAAAACTCATCCATACTTATATCCGAGAGTGCCAGAGGTGCAGGTGGTTATCTTTTGAACTCAAAACTAGAGAGATTTACAAATGAGTTGGCTCCACGCGATGAGGTAGCACGTGCAATTTATGATGAGATGCAAAAGGGTGAGGATGTTTTTTTGGATATTCGTCATCTTGGAGAAAAGTTTATAGATGAGGAGCTTCCTCAAGAGAGAAAACTTGCAAAGCTTTATGAGAACATTGATCCGGTAAGTGATTTAGTTCCAATAAAGCCGGTTGCCCACTACACAATGGGCGGAATAGAGGTAGACTCAGAATCAATGACAAACGTGATGGGTCTTTTTGCTGTTGGTGAGTGTGCTAACCATAAGGTTCATGGAGCGAATAGACTAGGTGGAAACTCACTTTTAGAGTTGATAGTCTTTGGAAAACAAGCCGGGAACAATGCGGCTAGTTATGCAAATAATGTGAAAGCATACGAGAATTTATCCTTACATGTAGAAGCTCAAAGCGAAATACTACAGAATATAAGAAACGCTACATGTAGAGTTAGTTTTTATGAAAAACATAAACTTATTGGAGATATTTTTTATAAAAATGTAGGGATCAAAAGAGATAAAAAAGAGTTGATTTTTGCCTTGGATGAAGTATATAAAATTAAAGATGAATTGCCGTTGATGGGAGTTGACGATAAATCAAAAATATACAACAGTAATTTAATAGAATTTTTGGAGTTCAAAAATATGCTTCAACTTTGTGAGATGGTGCTGATATGTGCAATTGCAAGAGACGAGAGCCGCGGTGCCCATTTCAGAGTAGATGCACCAAACGAGAATGATGTAATGTTTAAAGCTCACAGTATAGTAGATGATAACACAAGGGTTAGTTATGAAAATTAATATTCAAAGAGAGAAGCTTACTGAGTATGAGTTTGATTTAGAAGATGCAACTTTGCTTGAGGCTTTGAATGAGATTAAAACCAAACAAGACCCGTCGTTAGTATATGCCAGCGGCTGCAGAAGCAGTGTATGCGGAAGTTGCGCTATGAGAGTAAATGGAAAAGAAATCTTGGCATGTGCGTATAAAGTTCAAGATGGCGATTTAGTAGAGCCTCTTAACAATGTTCCTGTTATACGTGACCTAGTAGTAAATATGAACAAGGCATATAAGTTTAATTTTAAGGCGAAAGCTTGGCAGAGCTCACCTGCTAAAAAAATATCTATAACTCAAGAGGAGGAGAAGATAAATGAAGTACAGAGTGATTGTATTTTATGTGGTTCATGTTATAGCGCTTGTCCTGTTTATGCCGTAAACAGTGAGTTTTTAGGACCATTTTCTCTAACAAGAGTTTGGAGATATGTTAGCGACAAAAGAGAAGAAAACACTAAAGATAAAATAGACACTATTCAAACTAACGGTGTTTGGGACTGCACTTTGTGCAACGAGTGTACAATTGTCTGTCCGCAGGATATTTCAAGTAAGGCAGATATAGAGAAGCTTAGAGCAAAGAGTGCAATGGCGGGCTATATGGATCCAAGTTTTGGAAGTTTTGGCGGTTCGTTTGATGGAAGTCCAACTTTTTAGAAATACTAACAAACTTCAAATATGTTATAATCTGCTAAATTGTTATAAAACAGGTGCCTATTGAGGGTGTGAAATAAAATTAAGGAAAGAAAATGGCAAAAGAATATTCGTTTGATATAAGTGCAAAGATAGATATGCAAAATTTTAAGAATGCTATAAATATGGTAGATAAAGAGGTTGCAAATCGTTATGATTTTAAGGGGACTACTTATGAGGTCGACTACAATGAAAAAGCTAAGACTTTAGTTTTGATAGCATCTAGTGATAATAAGCTTGATGCTCTAAAAGATGTTGTAGTAGCAAAATTTTTAAAACAAGGGCTAAGCTCTAAAGTTTTGGAAGAACAAAAAGTAGAAGACTCTAGCGGTAACAACAGAAAAGTTACTTTTAAAGTTGTTGATTATATTGAGTCCAAAGAGGCTAAAAAAATAGTAGCAGAGATAAAAAAACTCAAACTCAAAGTTAATGCTCAGATAGAGGGTGATGCTATACGTGTAAAGGGTGCAAAACTAGATGACTTACAAAAAGTTATAGCAGAGATTCGTGGACAAGAGTGGGAAGCTCCTCTTGTTTTTGAAAACATGAGATAAGAAAGGTTTTATATGTCAAAGTTAACTATTGCAGATGCTGCTGAGATACTCGGTGTCTCAAAAGAGGCTATTCACAACCGCATAAGAAGAGGTTCCCTTCAGAGTGAAGTTGAAAACGGGGTAAAGCTAGTTGTACTTGACGGTGATGCAAATGCTAAAACACCACAAAAAAGAGCAATTAATATAAAGGCATCACCTGTAGTAGATGACAGGTATTATAAACTTTTAGAAGAACAAAATGCAAAGCTCCAGCAAAAAATAGAGACCCTTGAGGGCGAAACAAAAAGCTTGAGAGATCAAAAAGAGCAGATGCTAATCGCTGAGAGAAAAAAAATCGAGCAGATTTACAAAGATAAAGATGAACAGCTTAAAAATATACTAAATGCAATATCGTCTAAGTTTATGTTAAGTGCACCGGATGAAGTAATAGAAGAGATGGTTGATGCTGAAATAGATGAGCCTGAGCAGGTTAGCAGGCTTATCTCTCTTGGTAAATATTTAAAAAGTAAAGATTTTTCAAAGAAAAAAACTTCAAAAATTAAAGAGAAGTTCAAAAAACAAGCAGAGATTGATTCGAGAATTATTACTATAGGAAAAAAGTACTATGTTGATTTGGATAAGTATGACTATAGCGATTTATCGCTATAAATCACCTATCTTAAGTGTTAAACCTTTTAAGTGAGTTATTGGGTATGAGTAGGCTATCCCTTCTCCTCCACCTGTAATATCCAAATCATCCATGACTTTTTTAATGATTTGACCAACATTTTTTGTTGGTGTGATAAACATTAAGTTTGAATCGGTCTCTTCACTGTGAAGTCTATTATAAAAATTGGCCATTTCATCGAGTCCCATACCGTGAGCACTCATAATTGTTACACCTCTAGCTCCTGCATCTTTGGCAGCGAGTAAAGCTTTCTCCTCTAAGTTTTTAGGAACTACTACATGTACAGCAGAGAATTGAATTTTGTATGAGTGTCTTTTATCTGTTCCATATACGCTGACAGTTGAGAGCCCCATATCTTCAGCATGTTCTAGGGCATGCTGAAGTTCATCAAGGTGAATCTCTTCAAGCTCATGCTGACCTTTGACTCCCATTTTCTCGGTAATAATACCATATGCCATTACTGTTAGCATAGGAAATAGTGATGCAAATGCTATAAGCCCAAAACCATCAATAAGAGGATCGCGACCATCTATGTTTGTAGCAAGTCCAAGTCCAAGTGCAGCAACTAGAGGAACGGTTACTGTAGAAGTTGTAACTCCACCACTGTCATAAGCAATAGGAACTATGTATTTAGGAGCCATAAATGTTAGAACTATAACAAACATATATCCAGCCATGATATAGTAAACAATTTCACCTCCGTTTACAATACGAAAAGCTCCAAGTGCAATACCCATAGCAACTCCAAGCGCAACAAAAAGACGAAGGACAAAATCATTAATTTTTCCATCGCTAATCTCTTTGGCTTTTTTGGCAATAGCAGTTAAAGAAGGCTCGGCCATAGTTGTTGAAAACCCAATTGCAAAAGAGAAGGCGTAGATAATAACCGTACTGTCATTTTGAGTGAGTTGCAGAGCCATTGTCTCACCAAGAGAGAAAAGACCCATCTCTAAACCGATAATAAATGCATCAAGACCAATGATAACAAGTCCAAAACCAATAATAACCTCTTTTAGGTTATCAATATGCTTTTTGATTATCACATATTGAAAAAAGAGGATAACTGCTAAGATAGGTATAACATCCATAGCAACACTTAGGATGCCTCTTAGTAGTGTTACTAGGTTAAAATTAAATGCGGCAGCAGTTTCTGCGGTATGCATTACAACTGGAGCAACTATCTTAGAAGCTTCCACGAACTCATATACGTATATCCCATAAAACTGAACAAATATCATAGGAGTAAGAGAGGCAAAAGCTATAAGACCAAAGCCATCTAAAACAGGATTTCGACCCTTAATAGTAGAAGCAAGACCAATTCCCAGTGCTGCAACAAGCGGGACTGTTACTGTTGAAGTTGTAACTCCACCCAAGTCATAAGCAAGACCAACTATCTCTTCAGGTGCAAACGCAGTAGCAGCAACAACCATAATATAACCAGCTATTATGTAGTAGTGAATAGGGTGACCTTTAATAATTCTCCACACACCAAGCACGATAGCAAAGCCAACAGAAAAAGCAACAACCATTCTAAGAACAAAAGCGTCAATTCTTCCACTGCTTATACCGGCTGCTTTATCGGCGATAACTAGAAGAGCGGGCTCCGCTACCGTAGTACCAAAACCAATCATAAATGCGAATATTACTATCCACATTGTAGAACCTTTATGTGCAAAATCGCTTGCTAGCCCCTCCCCAACAGGAAAAATACCAACCTCAAGTCCTAAAAGAAAAACAGCTAGACCAACACCTACAATAGCCAAACCGATTGCTGTGCTAAGCCAGTTTTCCGGCACACTCTGAATTATTGCTAGTTGAAAAAATATAATAACCATTATTATTGGCAATAAATCTCTAAACGATTCTTTTAAAAGCTTTAAAAATGAACCTATGTTCAGCATATACACCCTTTTAATTTATTTATTTATTTTATCATCTAGAACCATAAATTAAGATTTTTTAGATAAAATTCCAGTTACATATTGGACAGCTGGCCGAGTGGTCGAAGGCGCTCGCCTGGAACGCGGGTATAGGGTAACCTATCTAGGGTTCGAATCCCTAGCTGTCCACCATTGTGCTTAAAATATTCTAGCAAAATCCCCGAAAAATACTTTTTTTTATTGATGGTAAGATATAATAACTAAAAAAAATAATAGTAAAAAGCAGTATTAATGGAAATTGGGTTAATAGAGACAGAGTTAATTGTAGAATCTATAATGGGATTAGTTGCAGTTCTTGCGTTCTTAGTCTTTTTACTATTTTTTATTCCAAATGATGAAAAAAGAGAGAGAGAAAAGAAAAGAGAAGAGGAAAAAGTTTCGTCTGCTCCTGAACTTTCTAGTCAAGTTAAAATGCCGACAGACTTAGAGTCTTTAAGGTTAATCATAAAAGATAAAGAATCTTCTACTCAAACTCTAGGAGAGGCACTTGATTTGGTTATAAAATACCATGGAACTGTGCATACCAAGTTAGGTATAAGAGCTCACCCTGATTTTGATGTTTATGCTGATATTTTATTTACGCTTTGTAGACATAGAAACGCAAGCAAAGATATTATACTTAAATTTGATAAAGCGCTTGCAAGACTAAATCCTGACTATAAAGAGGATATAAACGAAGCTGTGACAAAGGGGTTGAACTCAAGAAGAGTTTAAATCTCGATTTGCTCTGTCGCCAACCCTTGAATTATATATATGCCTTTCTTCTCAAGCTCATCAACAGTCTTCATATCCATAACGCCAACAGCTATAAGAGAGATACTTATACTGTCTGTAATAAGCCTAAGAGCGGAGAGTGATTGAGCACTCTGGTTTACAAAATAGCTACTCTCAGCTTTTATATATACAGGTCTTAACTCTTGGAGATATTGATAGTCATCACTCTCTCCTATAAATTCGAATATACCAATCTCAATACCATATTTTTGGAATAAATCTTTATATAATTTTATATGCTGAGAATCTTTACGAACCATCTTGTCTGGCATCTCAATGATTAATTTAAAAGGAAGCGCTTTATTCTTGAGAAGTTCACGTATCTCCTCATAAGTCTCTTTCATATCCAGATATTCATACGGTAGTCTGAGCGAGTAAGTGGAGTGACTTAAAATCATATCTGGAGTCTTAAAAAGCATACTTACAACATTTTTATATACATTGTTACTTAGTCCTGTTTGTATCGCAGGTGCCATAAATTGAGCGTAACTATAAGAGGTACTTTTATCCAATGCAAGGTTTATACTAAGAACGTGATGTTCAAGTTTTTTAGCTCTAGTGTCTATTACGGACCAAGAGACAAAGTTAAACCTATTTTTAAGCAATGCTTGATTAATAATCTTCTTCCACGCTTCTTTACCCATAACTTCATTTATATTTTCTGTTTTTACTAAATGAATGTTGTTTTTGTTAAATTTTGCTTGGGCCAGTGCATTGTCAGAGTTTGAAAATAGTTGAGCAATAGTATCTGTATGATTATATGCGTATAGCCCAAGAGAGACAAATGTTTCATCTTTATTTAAGCCACTCTCTTCAATCTCGTTTGTAATATTGTCATATATATCTTTTGCTATTCCTAAACCTTTCTCGCTAGTGCAATCAGGCAACAAAAGAGAAAACTCTGTAGGATTAATTCTAGCGACGATAGAGTTTTTAAATATTTTGGAATTACTTCTGAATATATCTGCTATTTTAAGAAAAAGCTTATCCACATCTTGGTGACCTAGCTTTTCATTTGCTTCTATCATTCCACTTAGAGCAACTATAATATTTATGCCGCCTTTTGAGCTTGCATCAATCTTAAGATACTCTGGGAGTCTATCTATAAGATATTGGCGATTTTTAAGAGAAGTGTTTTGATCAATATATTCTAGCTCTTTATGCATTTTTAGCTCTTCGTTGCCTTTATCAAACATAGCTTTTACTTTTGAGACCATATTATTCATGCCAAGAACAACATCTTTGAACTCTTTTGTATAAGGAATTGTATTTTGTATAATAAACTCATTGCGTATAACAGCAGAAGCTTGCTTTTGTACCTCTCTTAAAGGCCTTAAAATTGCATGTATAAGTAGATTTATAATAATTAGACTAAGCGAGGCAATTACACAAAAAGAGATAACGAGGTCTATTAGGATTGCGTATAGTTGCTTGTAAGCGTATGTAGCATCACTCTGTACTCTAAGTATTCCAACTTGACTCCAGCCAGCAGAAACGTTAGCAGATGCTATAGGTGCTTCAATCTTTATAGCATTAAAAAACCATTCGGGAATTGCTGTTATATCACCTTCGATAGTTCTGTCATAAAGGGCAATGTTGTCAACATCAAGAAGGGTTATATTGCGATAGTTTCCACTATCAAAGTTTGCATTAATCATGGTTGACATCATAGATAGGTCGCCGTTGGCACTTCCCAGTGAAAGACTAAGTGAGGTAGCAGTATTTTTAGCATCTTCGTAAAGCCTGTCCTGAACACCCTTGTTGGCACTTTGAAAGTTTAATATTAAAACTGTTGTTAAAATAGTGAGTAAAAAGAGTGAGAGCAGTAAGGCTATCTGTTTAAAGAGTGTCATATTTTTTTCCTTTTCATGTTGAGCTTTAGTTGGTCCCATTTTTTATGAGATTTTTTCGTATCTTTGCCTATCTGATTAAGTACATCACCATTGAAGTTGTAGATTGGGGTTAAATCTTTTCTTTGTGATGCTGAAAATATTTTATGATTGTTGTTGTCTAAAATAAGCGGTTCACTTCTTGGTGTTTCAAAGTATGTTAAAACCATATGAGGTTCTTTAAATTTTGTAGAACGAACATATGTAAAAAAAAGTTTTTTATAGTCTATACCTAAATACTTGAGAGCAAAGTATTTGCTTATTACATAGTCTTCGCAATCTCCCATATCTTTACCTAAAAATTCCCAAGGTGTAGCCCAATAATCTCTCATGTTATAGATTTTCATATCAGAAGAGTATCTAACATCATTAAAAAATTTGTTCACCGCTTCGAGTTTTTCCAAATCACTTTTATCTTTTACAGAATTAAGAGTTTCTTGAAGAAGAAAAAATCTTTTTTTTGCAAACACTTTATACTTCTGGGCAATCTCATCTAAAAGAGGTTTTTCTACATAATCTTCACTTGAAAAAGTGGTATTTACGAGCAATAATGATAATAGTATAAGAACTCTTAGTTTAAACATAAGTGATTATATCCAAAAAATTCTGAGATTATTGCTGTCTCTTATTGAAACCAGATGTGCCATCTTTTGATTGTGTTACAAAGTTATTTGAGTATGCTTTTAGATAGCTTGGGATTGCTCTGCCTTTTAGTTTCATCATATCTCCAAGCATTATATGGGCAACTTTCTCATTTTTCATTCCCTTGACTTTACACAGATACATAAAAAGGAGCTCCCCTAGCCTTGTTAATGAAATATTGTGGGTAGAGTCAGTCTGCTTATATATCCACATGTTAAAGGTATAAAAATTCTCATAAACACTTTTATCTTGCCAGATTAGTTTAACACTCTCTTTGAAATTTCCGCTGTTATAAGTCAAATCCCAAAATCTTGAAAATCTTTTCATAATTTGAATATCATTGAAGCTCAGCTCACTATTTTTCAAAATATCA
Source organism: Candidatus Sulfurimonas baltica (assembly GCF_015265455.1). Classification (NCBI taxonomy): domain Bacteria; kingdom Pseudomonadati; phylum Campylobacterota; class Epsilonproteobacteria; order Campylobacterales; family Sulfurimonadaceae; genus Sulfurimonas; species Candidatus Sulfurimonas baltica. The sequence continues at coordinate 49,945 of NZ_CP054492.1, forward strand.
TATGGAGGAATGTCGCTGTACACCATTTTATGCTCGATATCATGTCTGTTTATAAAGGTTCCAGATAGTTTTTTAAGTATCCCTATTTGTATCTCACAACTACTTAAGCTTACCAGTTCATCTAAATTTTTACCAAAGCTCTCTAGGGATTCCCCAGGAAGTCCAACTATAAGGTCGAGATGGATATGCGCATCTGTTTCATTCTCTAAAAATTTTATATTTTCTTTAATCTTATCCAGTTTCAGTGGTCTTGAAATATTGTTTGCAATCTCAAGGTTGAGTGTTTGTATACCTATCTCTAGTTGCAGTGCGCCATGTGGAAATTGCGATATTTTTTCTTTTATTGAGTCTGGAAAATGATCAGGAATAACTTCAAAGTGAGCAAAGTAAGGAGCTTTATCCTCTTTTGATAAAAAGAAATCCAAAAGCCTGTTTGCAGTTTTCATATTTAGATTAAAAGTTCTATCAATGAACTTAAAATTGCGTGCTCCTCTTTGCCAAAGTAGTTCGAACTCCTTTAGAAGTTCATCTAAATTAAAAGCTCTTACTTTTTCATCCATAGATGAGAGGCAAAATTCACACTCAAAAGGGCAACCTCTTGAAGCTTCTACATAAATATAGCGATTTTTAATATCGTCATCTGTGTAAAATTTATATGGAAGTTCTAAGTTTTTAAGAGATGGCATTGCAGCTTTTATAACTCTATTTGAGAAAGTTTTATCTTTTAAGATATCTCTGCAAAGCTCATAAAATGCTAAATCAGCCTCTCCTTGAATGATAAAGTCTGCCAAATCCATACTTACACGAAATGGCTCATGTGAAACTTCGGGACCACCTAGCACTATTTTTGTATCAGGGGAGACTTTTTTAATGATATGTATAAGTTCATTTACTTGTGTAACATTCCAGATATAAACACCTATACCTATAATATCCGGGGTATGGATAAGTATTTTTTCAGCGACAGTTTGCATAGCGTCATTTATGCTAAACTCCAATATGGCAGTGTTTCCCTGCAGTTCTTTAAGATTTGCATATAAGTATCTTAAAGCTATTGACGTGTGAGTAAATCTTGAGTTGAGTGTTGTGAGGATGATTTTTTTCATGATTTCCTCTGTAGTTGAGGTTTTGAGTTAGTGTTTGTCTAAGCCAAAAAGGGGAGGAAAAGGCTTAGACGGTTCTAGCAAATTTATAAATTTTTTAAATCCAATTATGAAAAGGGGAGAAACATAATTAAGATTCCTAATTGTATTGGTTATAAGTTAATAATGGGTAAATGCCTACACATCTTCTTACATTCTGTTATAATTTCATCCTAATCAAAGAGGATAACCATGTCAACACTTTTAGCTACCTTTTACTTCTTCTATTTTTCAATTATAGGTGTTTATATAATTTTTATGCCAAAAGTGTTAGCTATGTCAGGATACTCTGCTAGTGAGATAGGTATTATCTTTGCGGCAGGACCATTGGTTCGTTTTTTAGTCCCTTTTGCTTTTATAAAAGGTCTGAAATTAACTATAAATATGTTTAAAGCCGCTCTTGCCGTAATGTTTTTAAGCGCACTCTCTTTTTACTTCTCTCTAGATAGCTTCTATAAGTTGCTATTTTCAAATATAGGATTAGGAGTAGGACTTAGTTTAGTACTTCCATATATAGAGTTGATATCACTAAAGCATATAGGCAAAGAGAGGTATGGGAAAATAAGGCTTTTTGGTTCAGTCGGTTTTGTTTTAGTGGCGTTAGTGTTAGTAAAGTTTTTAAGCTCCGGAAATATTGCACTTAACTATCTCTTAGTCTTAACTTTCATAACGACCATCATAGCTTTTATTATTGCAAAGAATGCTCAAGCAATACTTGATAATACAGAAGCTGTACAAAACGATATAGATATCCTAGCAGATTGGAAATTGTGGGCTGGACTTACCCTTATGCAGGTTAGTTTTGGCTCATTTTATAACTTCTTTACTATTTATGAGACAGATTATGGGGTCAGTTTGGATATGACCATATATCTTTGGAGCTTTGGTGTCGTAGCTGAGATATTTATGCTCTTTTTCCAAGGCAAACTTCTACGAAACAATCTTCTTCTAATACTTCAAATAACTACTTTTGTAACTTCCATTAGATGGTTTTTACTTTTTTTATTTCCTCAAAATTTAATGGTTCTTTTCTTTGCACAGGGAATGCACGCACTTAGTTTCGCACTGTTTCACTCAGCGGCAATTAGTTATCTTTACTATCTATATAAACATAAGTCTTTGGCTCAACAGTTTTTTTCAGGAATTACTTACGGTGCAGGGGCTTTTATGGGGGCTTTAATTGCCGGTTACGTCTATGAGTGGTATCCGAAGTATCTGTTTTTCAGTGCGACTCTAATCGCACTAATGGCAACTCTGTTTTTATATCTCTGGGGAGTGAATACAAAAAAATCAAATCTGCTATGATTAAATTTTATCTGTATGAATATCCATCTGAGGATAAGGGATTGAGATTCCTTTTTCATCGAATGTTAGTTTTACTTTTTCTAACATGTCAAAATAAACATCCCAATAATCATCTGTTTTAACCCATACACGAAATGTAAAGTTTACACTGCTCTCACCCAATTCACTTACAGCAACAAGTGGTGCAGGCTCTTTTAAAGCTCTCTCATCGGCATTTATAATCTCTATCAGAGTCTCTTTTGCAAGTTTTAAATCATCGCCGTAGCCGATTCCAAATATGTGATCAACTCGACGTTGTTCTCTTTGCGAGAAGTTTATAATATTTCCACCAATAATAGAGGAGTTAGGAACTATAACAATGCTTTTATCTATTGGTTCAATGATTGTTGAAAATAAGTTTATATCCTTTACTGTACCAGTTGCTCCGCCTGCTTGAATGGTGTCTCCAACTTTAAAAGGACGGAATATTATAATTAATACAGCAGCTCCTATGTTTGAAAGTGAGTCTTTTAGGGCTAAACCTATAGCTAAACCGGCTGCACCAAATATAGCGAGGAAAGACGTGGTATTTATACCTAGAGCATTTAAAGCCGCTAAAACTACTACAAGCATCAAAACAAAATATATAACTGACTCTAAAAACTCAACAAATGTTTTGTCTATATTTGCTTTTATCATAAGGTGCTTTAGTAGGGCGGTTAACTTTTTAACAACAATTTTACCAATGAAAAAGATAAGTAATGCAGCAACAATTTTTAGTGAGTATTCACTGGCGTATTGAGTAACTATATCTGTGTATTTAGAAAAATCCATAAGAATCTTCTCCTTTTATTTTAGAAATTAAAGACGAATGTTGTTGTCTGCGTAAAATCAGACTTTTTAACACCTACGGGAGGGTTGGTGTCCGTATCCCATGTAGTGTTGAATTTTAAAAATAGCTCTTTGAAGAGATTTATTTTTAGCTCTAACTTATTTGTTTGTATGTAGTCGCTAAAGTCATTGAGTTTAGGCTGGTAGTATAATGAACACGAAAATGTTGAATTCGTAGAGAAGCCAACACTGTAAGCAAGATATGAATTTAATCTTATATTGTTTTCTGATGGATCTATTTGTGGATTGGTATATCTTATATCTTCATTGAAGAGACCAAGCCCAAAAAAACCTTTGCCGTTTTGAGCACTGTTAAACACTCTGTATCTTAGTCCGGCCCCACCTAATATTCTGCTGTTAATTCGCTTGAAATCATCATTTTCGAATTGAGCAAAGAGTTCATATCTTAAATTTTCATCTGTTGTTAATGAGTGTATATATCTAAAGTGGGAAAAAGCTTTATTTGTATCTTTTACATTGTTAGATTTTCCATACTCTCCAGATATCTCTGCCCACGCTACACAGCTAGTGTTGTTGTCATAAGAGAGCCTTGCAGAGGCTTTATAGTTGTCCTTTTCTGTATTGCCACGTTTTGTTTCAAGACCTATCTCAATATTTGTGGAAAAACCAGCTTTATTGCCAATTTCAACGGGAGCAATTGAGACTATCGCGAATAGATATTGTGTTGTAAAAATAGTGATTAGTAAGAGTAGTTTCATTGTTTTAGTGCCTATTTAATTTTTTTGGAATTATACAATAAGGTTATTTAGATGTAACTTTCTTTTATTTTTTCTACATGTAGAGCAATGGTGTGGTACTCTTTTGTATACTTGGAGTCTACTACATGTAAGAGTGGTTTGTACTTCAAGTAAGTTTCCCAAACCTTTTCACTTGAGCTTAGCCTACCTTTTTTTATAAGTTCAAAACAAACCGCAGCATTTATAAAACCTTTTAAAAGTTTTACTTCATCACTCTCTTCAAATCTTCGGGGAAACCATATAGCTTCTAAACTTTCATGGGCATCATAAAATTTCTCTTCATCAAGTTGTTGTATAAATTTTTTTAAAAGTTCTTTGTGGCTTATGGTTGTCATGCTATCTACTCATTGTCCTCTAAAACCATCATGTTTTTTCGCCAGTAACCCCTACCGCCCTTTAGTGATATGCAGTGGTGCAGAGGGAACTTCTCCTTGTACTCTTGAAGTCTGTTAAGGGTAGCTTTACCACTGTCGCAGTAAAAGACAAAGACACTTCCCTCAGCCTCTTGACTCAGTAAATATGGGTTGTAGAGAAATGTGTCAGCTTTTTCAATAGGAGAGAGGATAGTGTCAATTAGGATAACCTTGATACCATCAGCTTCAAGCTTTTGTTTATTTTGCAAAAACTCTTTTTGAGTCCATTCATCTGGGTATTTCATAAAACTCTTTTTTAAGCAGATTCAATTGGAAAATTTATACTAAACAAAGCGCCCTTATATGTAACACCTTCATACTTATACTCTGAGTTTGAAGCAGATATTTCCCCGTTGAGATGTTTATTGATTATAGACCCTGTCATGTGCAAACCAATTCCTGTTCCGTGCGACTTAGCTTTAGTTGTAAAATATGATTCAAACACTTTGTCTATTATGCGCTCAGGAATTCCGCCACCATTATCTTTTATCTCTATAAAAGCTCTATCATTTTTTTTGTAAATATCTATAAAAATCAGTTTTCTATTCTGATGAGAAAGTGTGAGTAGAGCATCTTTAGCATTTTTTAAAATATTAAGTATAGCTTGAGTCAGTTCATTCTCCAAAGCTGTTACTTCTACATATTCTATATTTTCTATGAGTTCTATATTGTGTGTTTTAAATAAATCTTTCATAAGAGACATTGTCTTATCAACGCAGCTTTTTAACGTGAAGGTTGATTTGTTTTTGTTTGGGATGTAAAAGTTTCTAAAATCATCTATTGTATGAGATAAATATTGTGTCTGGTCGTTGATATTTACAGCATATTCTCTTAATTGCTTATTTTCAATATCTTTCAAATCTATATCTACTATTATGTTGTTTGCCCACATGGATATAATTGATATAGGCTGTCTCCACTGGTGGGTGATATTCCCTATCATTTCTCCCATTGAAGCCATCTTTGATTGTTGGAAAAGTAAAATATCTTTTTTATCATTAGCCTCTTGTAGCTCTTTTGTACGCTCTAAAACTATTTCTTCCAACATCAAGTTTGATTTTAACAGCTCTCTGTTTCTGTCAGAAACCTGGTTAAACAAAGTATTCAATGAAAACAGTAGTGCTTCTCTGGCATTATTCCCCTCTGCTATATCCTCTTCATATGCTTCATGTGGAGTTTGTCCAGCTTCAATTTTTTTAATCTGCCTTGCCATATTTTGGTCTTTTCCAAGAATATGATAAGCGAGCCAATGAACCAAAAAATCTAATAACTCATCTGATATGCTAGACTGTCCGTCAATAGACTCTCATGCATTCTGGTGATTTCATCCAAAAAATATCTGTGATTTTTGATATGACTACTGATGTGACGCTCATCAACATTCATAGTTCTCATCAACTGCTCTTCTTCGTCAAAATGATAGAGTGTGTAGTCAAATAGTTCTTTAAAGACTCTCTCAAGGCTTACTGTATTTAACTTATCATCAGATAGTAAACTTCCATACTCGTTAATAATATCTACAAGCTTTTTATGTTGCTCGTCAATCATTTTCATATCAGTCAAATAGTACTTATCCCAGTGAAACGATTCCATAGTTATTGCCTTGTTTTATTTTAAAATATTATTATATATTAAAATATCTAGTTTTGTGCTGAGTTTTTCTTCGAGCTAAATAAAACTATAGTTGAGCTGAGAAGTGCACCTAAGAAAACTATGCTGTATCCAGTTGGTAAATCAAAATAGTATGAGGCTATAATGGCAACTATGCTAAAAAACCATCCAAAAAAGAAACTGTAAAGGAGTGGTTTTTTAAGCTCGAGAGATATCGCAACAAATGCTGGGGCAATTAAAAGGACAAACACTACTAATACGCCAGCTAGCTGTACTGATGATGTAACAGTTAGAGCCAGCAGGGAGAAAAACAGCAACTCCCTAACAAAGCCTTTTGTTTTAGGCAATATTTTCCATAATGCTAAGGCGATAAAAGCGTATATAATGGCACTTTTGTATAAATCGTTAGGAGAAGTAAAGAGTATATCGCTTGCTAGTAAAGATTTAAAATGCTCCATACCCTCAGCAGAGTGTGAAAGAACCATCATAATTCCACTCGCTCCCAAGACATATAAAAGACCTATAAAAGCCTCTAGCTTTATCTCTCTTTGAGATGCGATAGCTATTAAAAAAGCACTGAGCAGTGCAAAGGACAAAGTAAGAATGTAAAAATACTCTTCGTGAAAATAGCCCAAACTTATGGCAGAACCAAGTGCTGCGAATTGTGCTATTGCTAAATCTGTAAAGATTATTCCTCTTTTTAAAATTCCGACACCAAACCATGCATGAAGCATAACCAACACAACAACAAGTGCTATTGGGACTAAAAAAATATCTATCATTTTATAGCGCTTGTAAGATAATCAAACAGTGATGTCAAATCTTCCACAGACTCCAAGGCACCAACATCATGGGGCATTACAATAAGCGGTATATCTGCTTTAGATGATATAAACTGTGCCGTTTTTGTCGAGTGGTAAACATCGTGAAATATGGCATACGGCTTCTCATCTTCGATAAGCTTAATTAAGTTTAAAGTGTGTTTTGATGATGGTGGTATCCCAGGAAGCGGCTCAATGGCTCCTATATTCACTAGTCCGTAAGCTTCAAGAAAGTAGGCTAGAACATTATGAAATTGGATAATTTTCGTCCCTTTTTTATCAGCCATCTTCTCATTCCAAAGAGTGAGTTTTTTATTCCACTCTTGTGAAAAATCGGCATAATTTTTTTCATAAATATCACTATGCTCAATATCTATAGATGACAAAAACTCTTTAATAGTTTTTGCCAATACTAATATATTGTTGGGGTTGAGGTGAAAGTGGGGATTTCCGTCTGGGTGCAAATCTCCGCCCGAACGGTTTACACTTTGTGGCTTGTTTATCAATGCGACATAATTTGATAAGTTTAAAAAAGTTTTAGCATTAACATTTGTTTTTGGGTTGGCAGCTCTTTTTATAAGTGGAGGTAGCCAGCCGATTTCTAGTTGAGCACCATTCATAATAAGTGCATCAGCATTTCTTACTTTTGATATAAGAGATGGACGGGGGACTATAAAGTGCGGATCCCAATTTCCATTGGCAAGAACGATAGTATCTATATGCTCAGCACCAATGCTCTTTGTAATTGCCCCTATATAAGGGTAGCTGACCGCTATGTTCATATGAGCAAAAAGGGCAAGAGGTGTTAATATAATCAATAATAATTTATACATGTATTTTCCTTATTTATTTTTCTGATACCAAAGGCATCAAGCTTTAGTGGGCACAGCGCCCCAAGCGAGACAAAGTGACTTGTTGCTTTGTCGGACTATCAAAAAGAGTGGGCGCCATGAGCGCCTATTGCTATATTTGCTTGAAAGATAAGCGTATTGACACTTTGTTGCACACCATCTTCGTTGTACAAAGCATTATTTCGGCTGTACTGAAGACTAAATCTTGCAAATTCGCTTGTTCTGTACTCTAGCATTGCTGAGTATTTATCTAGGTTATTTGCTTCGTTTTGGTTTATGCCATCTGAGATAACATCATTTTTATAGATAGATTCGTATCTAAAGCCGACTTTGTAGCTTTGGTTCATTTGGTACTCTAGTTGAGTATAGAATCCGGCTTGTTTTTTTCTAAGATTTGCATTTCCTACTACATCACCAGTTGCATTTAGGTCATACTGAACTCCATCCATATCTCTCATAAGCAATTCACCCTGTAGAGAGATATAACTGTATGAATCCAAGTAGTGCTTTGCAAGTAAGTCAATCCCATAAAGTGAGCTGTCTCCACTAAACACATATGGTTCTTCAAGTCCGGAATAGTCAAGCCTTGAACTGCCGCTTGCATATGAAATACCACCAAAAATAGTAGTATCTCCAATGTCAAAAGATGATTTAACATAAGCTACAAAGAGTGATGGAGCACTAGACTCACCTGCAATAGGATTCTCCTCATCACCAAGTGCTGCTCTGCCAAACATCTGCTCATTTTCACCCTGTAAAATCTCTGCACCAACCATAAGATATGTATCTGTTGGAGCAGTCCACTGCAGTTGAAGTCCTGTCTCATTGATTGCGTGAAGACCTAAAAAGCTTTGGTAAACTAAAGGCATATCGCTAAAACTCCATAGGTGATGGTGTTTTTCTGTAAGGTAACCAAAATTTGAGAGAAATTTCCCCATTTTTACTTTTAAACCATGCCCTAATACGGTTGAAGTTATATATGCCTCTTCTATCTCAACCCCGTTTTGACTGTAGTGAAATATAGCATCCATTGTAAAGAATGGATCAACTGCACTAGAGATTGCCAACTCTGCATAGTTTAGGTTAAAGCCGCTATTTGCATTGTATGTTGAGTGGGTTATATCACCATCTGAATGAGAGCCAAGAAGACCGTGAATAACTCCTGGAACTTCAAGATGACCTATTTCACTATCTTTTTTATTTCTATTAACATAAGATGCATCCATTATAAGTGATATATCCGGCAAAAATTTTGACTGAGAGAAAGCACCGCTTTGGATTTGTGGTGTCTGCTCTTGAATAAGGTTTGCACTTTCAAGTTTTTCTATTTTTTCTTCTAGTTTTTGTATTGTAAGCTGCTGTTTACTCATCTGTGTTTTTAACTGATCAAAATCTGTATCAGCTAAAAGAAATGACGATGCAACTAATAGTAAGCATATTAGCTTTTTCATAGTTCTATCCTATTAATAATAATATTTTATTTTTATAAAGTTTTTTGTTTTATTTTGGGTAGTTAAGAAATGAAAGGAGGTGCGCGGTTTTGGTTGCTAGTTGCTTTTACATGTAGAGTTGAAAGTAGATTCTTTTGTGAAATTTTTTCAAAGTGGGAAATCTCAATATATTGAGTTTTACTTATAATATCTGCAGAAACTAAGTGGTTATCAACTATACAAACTTCACATGTATAACCATCAGTATGCATAATATGCTCAACTTCGTGTATAACACTAAATGTTGTAGCGATGACAAAAAGTATTGATAATAAAGCTCTGATTTTCATAAACGTATTATAGTGTGTAGATGTTTAAGTGATAGTTATATTATTTTGTTAGTTGATGAGTGGTGCATATTTAATTATCAAGCACCACCCACCCAAACTATTTTTTAAGCTAGTTCTTCTAAAGCTTTTTTAATGGCTAAAGGAAGAGGTAAGTCAACTTTATCACAATCTTTTTCAAGGCAACATCCGCACGTGGTTCCTGCGTCAGTCTCTTCCATAATAGCATCTAAGTTATCACCATGTTTTTTAACAGCCTCTTTAATAGCATCATATTTAACTTCATTACATTCGCATACTAACATTATATTTTTCCTTATATTTGAGTGAAAGTAGAGCCTGGGACTCCACATACTGGACATTTTTCAGGCAGTGTGCCCAACTCTATATAACCACATGTAGGGCATAGATAGATATTTACTTCGTCTAAATCTTTTCCATCTCTTACGGCTTGAAGTGCTTTTTGGTAAAGCTCTGCATGTACTTTTTCAGCTTCAAGAGCATAGCCAAACATCTTTTTTGCTTTATGGTTGTCTTTAACCGCTTGCTCATGCATAGGAGGATACATATCTTCAAACTCGTAAGTCTCTCCTCCGATAGCAGCTTCAAGGTTTTCTATGGTTGAACCAACTTTGTCCATAGCTTTTAAGTGACCTTCAGCATGTATCTTCTCGGCCTCCGCTGTTGTACGAAACAGTTTAGCAATATTTTCAAAGCCATCTTTTTGTGCTTTTTTAGCAAAAGCACTATATTTCTGATACGCTTGACTCTCTCCGCAAAACGCAGTATCTAAGTTCTCATTTGTAGTAGGCATAACATTTCCTTATATATGTTTTATAGAAAAAGAATATTCTTTTGACCATTGTATCTCTGTTGGACTTAAATGGAAATAATTATTTTTTATTTTATGATATAACCTTTTACTCAGTAAATTAGCTTTCTCTCGCTATGGCTTTTTCAAAAGCATCCAAGTGGTTGAGACTTCCATTTTTTAAGTTTTCATAAGTGTTAACTACATCGGACGGCATCCCCTCCGCTGCTTTTTCAAGGTCTTCAATATCAGTTACCTCAATAAAGCGACCAACTTTAAGTGCTTCAAGTAAAGAGACTTGACCAAGCTCTATACACTGATTATACAACTCTTGCATACTGTGAAGTTCAAACTGTCCAATATAATTGTCATCAAGTGATAGGTTTACACTGGATGTGTCAATCCCATAACGTTCACAAAGAACCTGAGCAGACAAGATATGCTCTTGTTCTGAAATTTGAATATTAGCAAAAGTAGTCTCATCAGTATACATTTTACCTAAGGTAATATAAACATCCCTAGCCACTTTCTCTTCTTGAAAAATAAAGAAAAGAGTATCTTTTTGCTCATCGCTCAACTCAACAACAGTGCTACTACCTCTCTTTCTAGCACCTGCCGCAAACGCCGAAGACGCAACAACAACCGCACCAACCCCTAAACTTCTCATAAATTTTCTACGTGTGAAATCTGTAATTGTAGTTTTCATAATAAATCCTTTTTTATTTATAGATACCATAAGTATAAAGTAAGAGTGTAAGTTAAGTATAAGCGTGATATTTTTACAATAATATATATTGTTTTATTTTATTTTATTTTAATGTTTTATGATTTATAATTCTTGACGTAGAATTTAATTGTGAATATTTTATTATTACCTTTACCTTTACCTTCTGCTAAATTTCTAGTGAGGAGTTAGCTATGCTAATTACAAAATATGACCCGTTCAAAGATTTGAAAGAGATTAATAAAAGATTTTTCAATCTCAGTAGTGCGTTCCCAAAGTTGGATTTAGAGTTTGAGTCCTCAATTTCAGGTTTTGTTCCTGTCGTGAACACTCGTGAGGGGGAGTTTGCCTATCATGTTGATGTTGACTTGCCAGGAGTAGATAAAGATGATATAAAAGTGGATGTGGAAGATAATGTGCTGAAGATTTCAGGAGAGAGAAATTTTAAAAAAGAGGTAAAAGAGGAAGATTATCATAAGGTGGAGACATCGTTTGGTAGGTTTCAGAGAAATTTTACTTTGCCAAACAATGTAGATGCTGAAAATATAAGTGCATCATCAAAAGATGGGGTTCTTGAGGTGATTATTCCTAAAGTTGATGCGAAAAAAAGCAAAAAAGAGACCAAGAAGATAAAAGTAAAATAAGGTTTTAAATCTCTAAGTTTTTCCCGGACAAGACCCTGAATCAAGTTCAGGGTGACGGAGGGGAGGGGTGCCACCATTCCAAACCAAAGTTTCGTCATTCCAACCAAAGTTTCGTCATTCCAAACTTGATTTGGAATCCCATATACTCTTTAATTAAAATAATTATGATAAAATAATAATATATATTTTTAAAGGTTATCTTATGCAATATATTCGCTTCTTTAAAGAGCTTACAATAGATGATATTTCAACAGTAGGCGGTAAGAATGCTTCACTTGGGGAGATGTATAAGAAGCTATCTGCCAAGGGGATAAATATTCCTAATGGTTTTGCTACAACCAGTGAGGCATACTGGTTACTGCTAGAAGAAAACCAAATCAAAAACTCAATCAAAGAAATATTGTACGACCTCGATATATCAGATACAAAGAACCTTCAAAAAAGAGGTCTGGCTGTACGTAAACTAATTCTTGACTCAAAACTTCCAAAAGTGCTTGAATATGAGGTTATTGAGGCTTATTCTATCTTATCTCAGCAGTATGGCGTAAAGAGCGTTGACGTAGCAGTTCGCTCATCAGGGACGGCGGAAGATTTGCCAGATGCCAGTTTTGCAGGACAGCAAGAAACATTTTTAAATGTGAACACTGCCGACATGCTGCTTGAGAGTGTTAAAAAGTGCTTTGCATCTTTGTTTACAGACCGTGCCATCAGCTACCGGACAAGTCGTGGTTTTAACCACCTTAAGGTTGCCCTCTCAGTGGGCGTGCAGAAGATGGTGCGTAGTGATAACTCTTCAAGCGGCATTATGTTTACTATAGACACAGAGAGTGGAAGTGATAATTTAGTGCTTATTAACTCTATATGGGGACTTGGTGAAAATGTAGTCAGCGGGCGGGTAAATGCAGATGAGTTTTTCATCTTTAAACCCACCCTGAGAAATGGCATAGAGACTATCTTAAAACACTCTCTTGGGAGTAAAAAAGAGAAGATGCTTTATGCCGACAATGGAGAAAGAACATATAACGTCCAGACAAGCCAAGATGAGCAAAATAGTTTTTCAATAAACGATAATGAAGTTATCAACTTAGCTAAACAGGCGATAATTATCGAAGATCACTACAATTGTCCTATGGATATTGAGTGGGCAAAAGATGCAAACGACAGCAAACTATATATTGTTCAAGCAAGACCTGAAACTGTTATGAGCAAACAAAAAAATGACATAAGCATTGAGAAGTATTCTTTAACTTTGACAGAAGATGCCAAGGTACTCGCATCCGGACGTTCTGTTGGCGATAAAATCGGTGTTGGAAAGATAAGAATCATAAATGATACATCTGAATTTGCCTTATTTAATGAGGGTGAGGTTTTGGTTGCAGACACTACAAACCCTGATTGGGAACCTATCATGAAAAAAGCATCAGCTGTTGTAACCAACCGTGGAAGCCGCACATGTCATGCTGCAATAGTAGCTCGTGAAATTGGAGTACCTGCTGTTGTTGGATGTACTAACGCAACAGATGTGTTAGAGAGTGGTGTTAGTGTTACTGTTAGCTGTTCTCAGGGAGATGAGGGTTATATATATAAAGGTGAACTCCCATACTCAGTAAATAAAATTGATATAAGCCATCTTATACCAACTAAAACTAAACTTTACATGAATGTCGGAAACCCAGCTGAGGCTTTTAATCTTGCCAAAATGCCTAATGATGGTGTCGGACTTGCCCGAATGGAGTTTATTATGACCAATTCCATAAACGCCCACCCTATGGCACTTGTAGATATGCACAAAGGAAAAAGCGTTAAAGATGAGAATAAAATTCGTACTTTTATGACTCCATTTAGCGATGCAAAGGAGTTCTTCTTGCAAAAACTAAGCGAAGGCGTCGGCACAATAGCGGCCGCTTTTTACCCAAGACCGGTAATTATAAGATGCAGCGATTTTAAGAGCAATGAGTACCGCAATATGCTTGGCGGTTTTGCTTACGAGGCAATTGAAGAGAACCCTATGATAGGCTTTCGCGGGGCAAGCAGATACTATGATAAAAGCTATAAAGAAGCTTTTGAGTGGGAGTGTGAAGCATTAAAGCGTGTTCGTGACGAGATGGGGCTGACTAATATTAAGATTATGATCCCTTTTGTTCGGACACCCGATGAAGGTAAAAAAGTAATAGAGATTATAAACTCAAAAGGGCTTATTCAAGGGGTAAATGGACTTGAGATATATGCAATGTGTGAAATACCGGCTAATGTTATTTTAGCAGATGAGTTTTTAAAAATATTCGACGGTTACTCCATAGGCTCAAACGACTTAACACAGCTCACCCTTGGAATTGACCGAGAGAGTTCAAAGATAGACCATATATTTGATGAGAGAAATGAGGCTGTTAAGAGAATGCTAAAAATGGCTATTGATGCTTGTAAAAAAGAGGGTAAATACATAGGCATCTGTGGTCAAGCACCATCAGACTACCCAGAGATTACAGAGTTTTTAGTAGAAAACTCCATTGACTCTATATCTCTAAACCCTGACTCACTTTACAAAATGCATAAAGTAGTTACAGACTTGGAAACTAAGCTTTAAATAGTTATGGCAAAACTGTATATAAAAATACTTTAGATTCCAAATCAAGTTTGGAATGACGAGACTTTGGTTTGGAATGACGAGACTTTCGTTGGAATGACGAGACTTTGGTTTGGAATGACGAGACTTTGGTTTGGAATGGTGGCACCCCTCCCCTCCGTCACCCTGAACTTGATTCAGGGTCTGGTTTAGTTATTATTTAGAGAACAAAAATCATTCAATAGTTACCATAAAGCCTAAAACAAAAATATAGTAAAAAAAGTTATGCGCAGGTTGTCATAAAACTTACGACTTTTGGCTACAATTTTACATGTCTAAAAAAAATAAAAAAAACAGTAAAATAAACCAGAAAATCAGAAAATATTTTGATGATGACCCTTTTGATGTCGGAATTGAGAGAGTAAGTTCTGAGACTTTAAGCGAGCTTTTTCACACGCTTGGTATCTATGATATTGAGCATAACAGAGATGTCTTAATTAAAACTGCGAGAATGATGTGGAGCGAAGCAGATGTGGAGTTTAGAGCTGATATTTTAAACTTTTTTGCCTCAAATGGTACCGTCTACAGCACAAATGCTCCCAAAGAACCAAATCTCGACAGAGATGAGAAAATAGATTTAATCCTTCAAGAGCTAAATGTCTCTAATGCAGAGGCAGCTATGCTTCATGAACTTTATGCTGAAGTTAGAAGCAAAAAGATTACCATAAGCAAGGTTGAGTCAAAACTTCGCCACATCAGGTTTGGCATAAAAAAAGAGAGACTTCAAAAAGCACTTGACGGCATTTTTGATATAGATGACTCTTTGGAGTTTAATGCCTCTTTGCACTACGTTCTTTACGCTCAGAGTTTTCATAAGATACTTACGCTAAATACTAAGAAATATGAGTATGAATATCTTCAAGATACAGATGAGTCTGTACTAATCAACGAGATTGGCGAAGAGAAAGAGAGAGTTGTAGCCCTTAAGCAAGAGGAGATAAACAACTTTATAAAAAATTTGCCAGACCCTCATAAACATTTAACACAAAAAGAGATAGCAGGCGCTCTGCGTGCCTCACCCCCAAAAACAAAGCTCTCTTACCCTATGATAAAAGAGAGCATACTCGAAGATATTATAAAAAAAGCACTTGGAGCCGTTGAATTAGAAGTTCATGATGATGAGCTTCTAGTTGGGCTAAAACAGAGTTTTAAGCTTCCACATTCAGATAAGGAGCATGAGTATAATTTAGAGCTACATGTAGCCCTTAATTCGCTTCTCGAAGATGTTTGGAAATCTAAGGAACTTGACTTTAGTGAGGTTATTCAAGAGTCGAAAGAGGAGTATGAAGGTCAGTTTTTAACAGATTTACAGAGCATAGTAGATGAGTGCAGAAAATATGCAACACTGCTTCACCTTAGTGAACTAGAGCTACATTCAAGAGTTTATGCTCTTTTACTCGACATGCTTCCGCTATCTTTAAATATAACATCAAAAATAATACGAAAAACAGTAAGAAGATTTGTACACAGCACTCATGATCAGATAATTAAAAAACAGAGACATGCTCTGCTTGCAAGGACTATTAGAGATTTTAAAAACCTATTTCCTCAGGCTAGAAGCATGAGAAGAAAACTCACTCTTCACATAGGACCGACAAACAGTGGTAAAACTTATGAAGCTATGAAGAAGCTTGAGTATGCCGACACAGGCTACTATCTCGCCCCTCTTAGACTTCTTGCACTTGAAGGGTATGAATCGCTAAAAGAGAGAGGTATAGCTTCGTCTCTTATAACAGGCGAAGAGCAGATTTTAGATGATGATGCAACACATATAAGCTCAACTATAGAGATGATAAACTTTGATGTTGATGTCGATGTTTGTGTAATTGATGAAGTTCAAATGTTAGATGACCGTGACCGTGGCTGGGCATGGGCAAATGCAATTATTGGGGCACCTGCCAAAGAGGTGATAATGACAGGGTCATTAAACTCAAAAGATGCGATTATTGCACTGGCGGAGTATCTTGGAGAAGAGCTAGAGATAGTTGAGTTCGAGAGAAAAAATCCCCTAGTGCTGCTAGATAGACCAATAAGCATAAAAGATGTTGAGGCGGGGACAGCGATTATAGCTTTTAGCAGAAAGGATGTTTTAAGGCTAAAGCAAAGCTTCGTAGCTTATTTTAGAGTCAGCGTCGTTTATGGGAATCTTTCTCCCGAGGTAAGGCGAGAAGAGGCAAGAAGATTCAGGGCAGGAGAGACAGAGATACTAATAGCCACTGATGCAATAGCCATGGGGATGAACCTACCTATAAAAACTATACTTTTTTCCAAGGCTGAAAAGTTTGACGGAGTGACCCAGAGAAATCTTCTCCCATCAGAAGTTCATCAGATATCAGGTCGTGCCGGAAGGTTTGGACTGCATGAAAAAGGGTACGTTGGGGCTTTAACCTCAGAGGTATTAGGTATCATTAAAAAGAACTTTTATAAAGAGGCAAAAGCTATAACGATACCTTTTAAGGTTATGGCAAATCTGGAGCACATAAGGCTTGTAGGGAGCATCCTGGAAGAGAATTCATTAAGTGAAATCCTAAAATTTTTCGTGGAAAATATGGAGTTTAACGGTCCGTTTGTTGCATGGAATTTGGATGACATGCTCGAAGCTGCTTTGATTGTAGATGCGTACGATTTGGATATAGCCACCAAATACCATCTTGCCTGCGCTCCGCTTACTCTAAAATCACCATATATTATAGGAGCTTTTGAGAGTTATTTAACAGCACTGGAGAAGAATATGCCAATTGCATATGTGGAGCCTCATCTTACCGGAAGTTTTGCCAAAACATCAGAGGATCTTTTACGTGCAGAAGATATGGTTAAAGAGATCTCACTCTACCTCTGGCTAAGCTACAGATTTAAAGACTACTTTACTGATGCCTATAAAGCCCGCATAGCGAGAGGAGTTATCAACCAATACATAGAAGAGTCTCTGCAACAGAGTCATTTGGCCTCAAAATGCAGAATGTGTCAGGTACCTTTGCCGCTTAATACAAAATACAGTATATGCCAGTCGTGTTTTAAAAAACACTATACTACAATGGGAGCTAGAGGTCGAAGCAGAAGCTAAGGCAACTCCGAATAGTTCACGACTTGGTTGCGGCCACTGTTTTTTGCTTTATACAGTGCCTTGTCGGCATTATCTAAAATGGTCTTTGCATCAATCCCTTTAGTGCTGCTTGCAACCCCAAAGCTGGCAGTTTTATGCCCTACTGTTGTAAAATCGAACTTATCTATGGCCGTTCTTAGT
This sequence comes from Candidatus Sulfurimonas baltica, assembly GCF_015265455.1. Classification (NCBI taxonomy): domain Bacteria; kingdom Pseudomonadati; phylum Campylobacterota; class Epsilonproteobacteria; order Campylobacterales; family Sulfurimonadaceae; genus Sulfurimonas; species Candidatus Sulfurimonas baltica. The sequence goes on from NZ_CP054492.1 coordinate 67,539, forward strand.
TTTTCAGCGACTGCCATAGAACCATGAGTGTCTGTTTCAACACAAATAATGATAAACTCTTCACCGCCCCATCTTCCCACATAATCTGTAGCTCTTGCATTGTTTTTCAATATTAATGCGAACTCCTCTAAAACACTGTCCCCTGCCAAGTGCCCATAAGTGTCATTAATAGATTTAAAGTGGTCTATATCAATCAAAATTATAGAGAAGACACTATTATTGGTATATCTGTTGATTCTTTGCAGTTCGGTATCAATAATTTCATCAATTTTAACTCTATTGTAAAGTTTAGTTAAGGAGTCAAGAACATAGAGACTCTTGAGCTCCTTCTTTGCTTTAACTAGCTCTTCATGCTCCTGATGAAGTTTATTTATAAATAGATTGATTGATTTTGTAACATCTCCGAGTTCATCATAAGATACAATGCAGAGTCTTTTGTTAAAATCTGCATCACCGGATGCAATTTCTCTTGTCTCTTGTACAATCTGGTTTATTCTAAATTTGAAATCTCTGGATATAAAAAATGTAACAGAGATTGAAATTGAAAACCAGAGTATAAATATATAACTTCCGTTTGATATAATGGAATTGGAGTTTTCATATATGGAATTCATATTTTGCGCAATTTTATCTTTAATATTTAACCTTAAGGCGTTAAACATCTCATAAATATTATTATATTTTTTGACAAGTAATTCGGTGTCTTCACTTATATTCTCATAGCTATAGTTGCTATTTATTAATTTGGTGGATACACTCTTGGCAAATGCATAGTAGTCCAAAAATGAGTCCAAAACCTTTTTTATATCATCTCCATAATCGGTCTGAAGATGTTTTTGCAAATTGGATTTAATCTCATTTGCGTGAGCCTCCGAATTGGCAACCCACTCTAACTCTTTTGCCGCAACCGCACTGTTTAGCTGATTAAGTATTTTTTCTAAAATTGATATATTGTTAAAAGTACACTCATTAAGATGTATCAGTTCAAGATTAATCTCTTGCATGTTGGAGTTCATATTCATTGTATTTGAGAGAATAAAAAAATAAAAAGGCAATATAGATATTATCCCTATCAAAGGGACGAGAAGATTTTTTTTCAACAGCGACAGCGAGTTGTAATATAAGATAATATTTTTCATATTTTAGCTAATCTGCTTCATATATTATTTTCCAATTATCTTGTAAATCTTTTTTTTCAATAAAGGCTATGGTATTTAAATTGTTAAGTTTTTCAACAATTTCATTGTAAGAAAATTTTTGAGAGATAGGTTTTTTCCCTGTATAAACTAATCTGATCCAGTAGTTGTTATATTGAGATATTGATTTATTTAATATTTTATTTACAAATTTTTCATGCAGTTTTTCATTAATACATAACAAAGGCACTATGCAAACATTGTCGATTGTGTTAACTTTTGCAAGATATATTGACTGTACCGACTCTTTGGATAAACTGCCAATATTGGAGCCTTTATTTGTAACTATGACAATGTTTGCCTGTAGAAGAGAAGCTGTTAAAAATAAGAGTAAAATGAACTTCATAATTATCACTCCTTGGATAAGGTGATTAAAAAAAAGTATTGTACCATAATTAATGAAATATAACATTATTTATGTTGTTAATAAATAAATTTGTTATTATTGGATGTATAAAATGTATTCGACAGCTTCCAAAAGTTCTTTATTTGTAATTTTGTTTGCATAAGCGTATCCAAGTGCCGCCCCTGCTCCAACACCCTCTTTTGCCTCGCCCTCATCATACTTTTTCAATACAGGAATGCTCGCTTGCTCAAATGAAAAACTTGTATATACAGCATGAGGCTTATAGCTTAGAAGCGAGAGAATATGAGCAATGTCAGAGTGCTCGTCATTTGCCACCCAAGAGGTAGTTGCAAGGGTGATATTGTCACTTTTTAGACGCATAAAAACATCTTCTCTCAGGGCATCTGCTACAAGCAGACAGGCTGCCATTTGCGTTCCGCCGGCTAGGACTATATGAAATCTTCTTGAAGCTTCAAGTAAAAAGCCTGCACAAAAGATAAGCATATTATCACTTACATGTGAGAGTTTTTCAAATTTGTCCATATCTTCGTTTATAAGCGATAGAGCCTTTTGGATAGTCCCGTTTTTGATGGAGTCCGGTACATCTAAAAAACTAGAAGAGAAATCGTTTTTACACTCATACCCCAAAGCCAAGGCAGTTGCCGCGGCTGTGGTAGTTCCGCTTGGGGTACTCTCTGCAAGTATGAGGTAGCTGCCCTTGAGTTCATAACTTTTTCCGGCTTTCATCCCTTTGTGAAAGACATCTCTTGCGTCTATGTTTGCACCTGTAGCGATGGAGTCAGAGGGTGAAATGCCAAAGCTTTGGCATGTAGTATTTTGAGGAGATATATGAAGCCCCAGATTTAAAATCTCTATGGAGCTAAAGGGTGTCAGGTTATGAACCGCTCTTGTAATAATAGCCGGAGTCGGAACACCTGTCGGTGTCTCCGCAAGCTCCCCCAAAGAGAAAACTTTTTGGTTTGTTATAAACTCTGCATCAAGCGTAGGGGTAAGAGGTATCATCCCTGGAATCCCAGCCTGAGTTATCCCCTCTATCTCACATGTCCTTGTAACTGAGGCAGCTAAAAGAAAGTCTGCTTTGCCAACCGGCAGAGAATCCTCTTCATTTGTAAAAATATTATATGTTTTCAATTATCAAATCTCCGTAATCTATCTTAATGCTAAATGCTTCTTCTAGGGTTATGTTTTTTATTATACTAAGAAAAACTCTTACAACCCCTGCGTGGGTTACAACCAATATATGCTCTTTATTTAGGGCTGGGAGATACTCTAAAAAAAACTCTCTCACTCTTTTGATATACTCTTCATACGGCTCTCCGTCAAGGGCGTTAATCCACTGCAAAAAGTCTATATACTCTATCTCTTTTTGGGCAATAATATCATCAAACCTCATCCCCTCGTGTTTTCCCCATGATTTCTCTCTTAATTTGTCTGTGTATATGATATTTTTTACATGTGCAGAGTATTTTATGCTCTCTTTGGCGCGCAGCAGGTCCGAACAAAACAGAGCATCAAAGTTTAGAGAGTCTAAGCTTTTTGCTAGCTCTTTTGCCTGCTCATGACCTTTTAAAGACAAACCTATGTCGTTATGTCCGTTATAGCAACCAAGATATGCCCCATCCACCTCTGCATGTCGAACTAAGGTTATTTGCATTAAGACAATATTCCAAAGAGTACAATGTTTAACAGAACCAACTCTGTCACTTCGATTGTAAAACCATATATGTCGCCTGTAAAACCACCATATCTCTTAATAAAAAATCTTTTAATAACAAACAAAACTAACAATGAGCCGAGAAAAAGTATAAACCCCTTCCATATAAGGACTAACACCAGAGAGTAAAAGAGTGCTGTAAACATATGTGTTTTGCTTAGCTCCTCTTTTGTCAATGTGCTCATACCGCTTGGAGTTATATATGGATAGTTGTAAATTGCTAAAACAGCATTGAGCCTTGAGAGCATTAAAATTGCCGGTAAAAGATAGAGCAGCTCCTCATAGTCGGTAAGAAACAAAGAGAGGGATGAGGCTTTTAGTATAAGAAAGGTTACTGTCAAAATCATCCCCATACCGCCTACATGTGGCTCTTTCATAACTTCCAAAGCTTTGCTTTTCTCCACGTAAAGCCCATCTATCGTATCGCTAAAACCATCAAGATGAAGAGCTCCCGTGAGAACGACCCATAGAGCAAAAAGGAGAATTCCCAAGTGTGTTGATGATATGTACGGAGACAAAAGTATGTAAGCCGCCCATAAAATTGTGCCTAGTAAAACTCCGATAAGAGGGTAAAACATAGCTGCATGGCCGTTTATCCCTTTGTGAAAGTTGTGAACTTTGAAAAAAGGAAGAGTAGTTAACATTGAGAGTGCGAGTGCGAAACCTCTGAAAATATTGCTCATTTTATCCTCGTTGATATGCCGGCGATGGTGTGGTAGACTTCATCACAATCAGAAGCTATCAGTTGAGATAGTTTCCCGCTGATGTCTACAAACTCACGTGCTAGTTTATTGTCCGGTATTATGCCACAACCAACGTCATTTAAAACAAAAACTATTGTTTTATCAAGCTTTAAAACTGACTCCAATTCTCTAACCATATCTTCAAAACTTCTTTTATGATGTAGCATATTATTAATCCACATGCTGACACACTCAAACAAAACAAAACTCTTACATGTAGAGATAACTTTTAGTATTTCAAGCGGCTCCTCAATGGTCTCAAACTCATCTGCTCTATTGAGTTTATGAGCTTCTACCCTTGTTCGCATCTCTTCATCTATAAACTCAGTAGTTGCCAAATAGACGGGCTTAGGCAAATGGCTGATTTGCAATATGTATTTTTGCGCATTAAGTGATTTTCCGCTTTTGATACCACCTATAAAAAGAGTTTTTTTCACTCTAGCACTCCTCGGATACAAGTTGATTCCGTCCGGCCTCTTTTGCAATGTAGAGAAGTTCATCAACACGTTTTAAAATTGCGCTCTCATCCATTTTGCAATCTGGTGTAACATTTAAAAGTCCCAAGGATATGGTGAGAACATCGTCGTTTAGGCTTGAAGTGTGCTCTATATTAAGGTTTTTTACTGACATCAGTATCTCTGAAGAAAACATTTTTGCCTCATCAAAGCTTTGCTCATCGGAATAGATGACAATAAACTCCTCTCCCCCGATTCTAAAAAGGTAGTCACTTGGGCGTTGCAGTTTAAGAGAGACCTGAGCAACCACTTTTTGCAATGCTTCATCCCCTTTTATATGTCCGTAGGTATCATTATATTTTTTAAAATAGTCTATATCAAACATTGCCACACAAAACATTTTGCCGTTACGTCTTGCACGTCTGAGCTCTTTGTGAAACATCTGGTTAAAGAAACGGCGATTATAAGCTTGTGTCAGTTCATCTTTTATAGAGATCTCTTCGATGAGTTTTTGACTGGTTATATTTTCTATAATTGAAGTAAAGCCGGTTATTTTTTCATTCTCGATTATCGGGGTTATATTGTTTCTTATCCAATACTCATCTCCGTTTTTGCGTATATTTTTTAAAATGCCCGTCCAATTTTTGCCATGTAAAATAGTGCGCCACATGTTTTGATGAAGTGATGCCGGAGTCTCTTTGCTCTTTAAAATACGGTGGTTTTTTCCTACAAGCTCATCTTTGGTGTAGCCGGTTAGTTTTGTAAAGGCTGTGCTTACTTCAATGATATTTCCGTCAATATCGGTTCTGGACATGCATACAAACTTGTCTATAATATCTATCTTGTTCACCAAATTGTTTTTAAACTTCTCCAGCTTTTCATGAAGTCTCAGCGGGTAGCTAGAAAGCATTATGGCAAGCGGAAAAGATATGGTGAAAACTATTATTCCCATAACCAAAACATAGTCTATTATATCCTTGGTGTGTTCAATAAGCTTTTGGCGTTTCTCTTCGAGGACTATTTTCAGCCCTTCGCCATTTTCAATTATGTCAGATATCTCAATAGAAGATTGTTTTGTACGAAAAAGCAACTTCAAAAGAGTGTTGTTTTTATATTCATCTAGTGAGCAGTTAATATTGATGTGTTCAAGATATTTTGTCCAAGTTTTGCTGTTCTTATCACACCCGTCATGGTTGCTGCATAATATATATGAGTCTTTGTCAAATATAGCCAAATTGAAAAGTTCTGATGCCGTAGCCTCTTCTAAAATCTTTTTCATAAAAATATTAATGATTAAAATGCCTTTGAACCGGTCGTTGTCGTAGTATGCTTTGGCTACTCTGAGCATCGGAACAACAGGTTGCACAATTTTGCCATCTTCTATGCTTAGGTCTACATTTGAAAACCAAGCTCTCCCTTTTGCAACATCTTTGGTCTCTTGAAAATAATAACGGTCAGCTTTATTTTGCAAACTTTTTTTATCTATGTTATAAGGTGCGCCACCAGATGAATCTCTGTCTATTCTTATAGTCTCATCCCCGTTATTGTCAATAAACCTGAACTGCATTATGCTTGGATTTGAGTGCGTTATTGCCATCATAATACTAGCGATGTGATCTTTTGTCTGATTTCTACTCTTTAAATCATTGCGTATAAAAGCCTCAAACTCCGAAGTTTGCTCCACCGCCGCAAGATAGTTTTTAAAGTTGTCGGTCTGTGAGCGTAAAAACTCTTTTTTATAAAAAAGGGTGTTTTTTGCTGAAGTGTCAAACTCTTTATGCATTGCGTTTAACTGGTAGTAACCACTCACAAATATAGAGACAGCCGAGATAATAAAACCAACAAAAACAAAAAGCAAGATAAGAATAAAGCGGTAGTAGTATTTACTTGTTTTAGGAATCAGTTTTAATCTCAAAATCTCTCCTTTATTGATTAATATTATTAAAAAATGTTACTTTAGTATAGTATCATAATATTATTTAGATAACTCTTTTTGGATAAAATCCAAATCTACATGTAGCTCTATATGCTCTGCAAACTCAAGAATTGCTTGTGCTTTGTACTCCCTGAAGTTGTACCCCTTGTAATCTTGATTTATCTCAGAAAATAGCTTATGGCGAAACTCGTCACTCTCAAAAAGACCATGCACAAAAGTTCCGTAGAGGTTTTTTTTCATTTTCGCTCTTTTTTTGGCAACCCCGTTGTGTATCTCATACCCCTCAACCATACACCCGAAAAGATGGTAGCACCCCTTTTTAACTATTTTTTCTTTGGCAAATACTACCTCGCCTTTTATCCGTCCAAAACCAGAGACCTCTTGTAGTTCTGACTCTACTTTTAGCGGGTCTGAAATTTTCTCAAACATCATCTCGTAACCGCCGCAAATTGCCACCACTTTTTGTTCTTTTGAACTTAGAAGCGTGGAGAAACCTCGAGCTCTCAGCCACTCTAAATCGTCCACAACTCTTTTGCTCCCAGGGAGAACTACCACGTCACATGTAAGAATATCGCCGGGATTTGAGATAAAGACCAGCTCCACCTCTTTGTCTGACACCAAAGGCTCAAAATCTGTAAAATTGCTGATGTGTGGGAGTTTTATAACGCCGACTTTTATAATCGCTTTTGTAGTGTCTTGAACATAGTTTATAATAGATTCGCTGTCTTCAAAACCGAGGTTAAAAGGCTTAAACGGGACAACACCTAAAACATTTATCCCAAACCTCTCCTCAATGATTTGCACACCCTCGTCAAAGAGAGAGATATCCCCCTGAAATTTGTTGACGATAACGCCTATAACATTCTTGCGTAGTTTTAAAGGGAGGAGCTTATAAACCCCATATATGGAAGCAAAAACACCGCCCCTTTGAATGTCGGCTACCAAAATTATTTTGGTATTAAACTTATCTGCAATATAGATGTTAGACAGATCTTTATCCATTAGGTTTAGCTCAACAGGACTTCCTGCCCCCTCAGCCACTATACACTCATACTCCTCTTGAAGTTTTAAAAAAGCTTTTTTTACATGTGGCGTTAATGTGTGAATATCACGATAATACTCAAGCACATCTTTGTTCGCGACACTTTTGCCGTTAACTATTACATGTGCGCTAGATTTACCACCAGACTTTAACAAAATAGGGTTCATATTTGTAGTAGTTTTAAGCCCGATTGCCTCTGCCGCAAAGAACTGAGGAATAGCTATCTCACCTCCGTCATCAGTTACATGAGAGTTGTTGGAAACATTCTGGGCTTTAAACGGTGCAACTTTGATGCCACGATGGTGCAAAAGATAAGTTAGAGCAAAAGAGAGAGTAGACTTTCCAGCGTCAGAGCTTGTACCGAATATGCTTAGTGAGTTCATTTGTTCTTTTTCCTTCTTTTATATCTATGTTAAGATTATTGATTTTTTTTAACATGCATAGTAAGCTATGTTGAAATTATCAGCTCCCTAAAACCCTCTTCATCTCTTTATCAAAATCAGATTCTATTTTTTGCGTTTTATTGAACTCATCATACTCACTATGAGCTTTTAATTCGGCTTGTTGTTTTGAGATGCTGCCTTTGTCATCTAGTATCTTGTACTCATTGAACTCTAAGAACTTGTTTACAGAGTTTGCAACTTGTTCCATGCTTAGGGTTGTTTTGTTTTCTATGAGTCTTTCTATGTAGTCAAAGTAGCCAGAAACCGCACGTTCTAGTTTTTTTATATCATCTTCACTGAGGTAATTTTTTGCTACGGTTGTGTCTGATTTTAGAACTCTTCCGTTTGGTGAGTTCTTGAAAGTTTGTAAGCCCATGTAAGGTTTTGTTTTATCTGCATTTTCGTAGATAATTTCTGCGGCTGTTTGTCCGCTGATGGCAAAATGAAATCTGTTTTGTATGGTCGCATAAAAGTTTTTTGTAGTTTCTGATTTTGAGTTATAGTCTATGCTGCACTCTGCAAATATATCGGTGATTTTTTGATAAATCCTACGCTCACTTGTGCGGATTGAGCGAACACGTTCAAGTAGCTCTTTGAAGTAGTCTTTTCCAAAGTACTGACCGTTTTTAAGCCTGTCATCATCCATAGCAAAACCTTTGATGATGTACTCTTTTAAAACCTTTGTAGCCCATATGCGAAAATGTGTAGCTTGGCTTGAGTTTACTCGGTAGCCGACTGAGAGAATTGCGTCAAGATTGTAATATTTAGTTTGATATTTTTTTCCATCTTCGGCAGTATGTTCCAAAATGGAACTAACTGAATTTTCTTCAAGCTCTCCACTCTCAAAAATATTTTTAAGATGTTTAGTTATAGCAGGTCTTTGTACTCCAAAAAGTTCAGCCATTCTTTTTTGTGGTAACCATACTGTTTCATCATTTACAAATATTTCAACTCTAACTTCACTATTTGGAGTAGTGTATAGTAAAAATTCTGTAAGTTCATCTTTTGTTGTAAGTGTTATATTTTGCTTCATAAAAACCCCTAAAGATTATGTTAAATTATTTTACCTAAACGAGTGTATGAATATGTTAAATATGACAATATGTCATAAAGTAACTGTGCTTACGGTTTTAGATTTCCACATCATCCCAAAATTCATCAAAGTCAAGATTTGTCATTGCATTTTCATCGTCTAGGTTTTTCTCAAATAATTTTTTTTGTACATTTATAAAGTACTCTTCAAGTGCTTCGTTCATGATTTCACTAACATCTTTGTCTAGGATTTTACTGAAGTTTTCTAGGTTTTCAATGTTGTCGCCGTTGAGATTAAAGTTTAGTTTTTTCATATTATTCTCCCAATAAATTTACAACTAACTTCACCATCAACTCTTTTTGTTGAGGGTCACTTGTTGCTATGAGAAGCGCTAGTGAAACTAGGGCGTTGTCGTTTATCCTTAATTCGCCATTTGCTTTGCAAAGGAGGTTGTTTTTACTTAGGAATAGTATGAATATAAATGAGCCTATCCGTTTGTTTCCATCGCTAAATGCGTGGTCTTTTATGATGTAGTAAAGTAGATTTGCTGCCTTTTGTTCTAGGCTTGGTATCAAATCTATTCCAGAAAATGTTTGGTAAATATTTCTGATAATCCCTTTAAATTCATTCGCCTTTTCATTGCCAAAGAGGTAGGTTGCTTCGCCTTTTTTCATAAGCTCTTTTTTTAGCTCAGATATAGCCGCCTCAGCCTCATCATAATCTAAAATAAATCTCACTTCCTCTGTTCCGACAATATTTTCCAAGCTATTCTCATCATAACCCTGAAGTATCGCCCAGCTTTTAGCATACCTATTGATGATGTCCAATAAACCTTTTGCCTCATCACTGCGAAGCTCTTTATCCTCGATACTGTTTTTAATCAAGTTTATAGTTTCTGTTAGTTCATTGAGCTGTGATTCTTGAACTGTTTTTTGGTTGATGGCATAACCTTTAACCAGATATTCTTTAAGTATTTTAGTTGCCCAAATTCTAAACTGTGTGCCTCGTTTTGATTTTACCCTATAACCAACAGAGATAATTACATCTAAATTGTAGTAATTTATATCTCTCTGAACTTCTCTTTTTCCTTCAAGTTGAACTGTCTGGAAATTCCGGATAGTTGAGTTCTCTTCCAATTCACCTTCTTTATATACATTTTTTATATGTTCATTCACTGTTTTGACATTTTTATTAAAAAGCTCAGCCATCTGCCTTTGACTCAGCCATACTGTTTCATTCTTTAGTGACACATCTAAGTTTACTCTGCCATCTTCATCCGTATATAGTAAAACTTCATTATTCATGCAAATCCTTGAAACTTAATGCGAATATCTTATCGAAAGTTTATGCAGCATTAAAAAAATATGGCAGTTTGCAAATAAATTCATATTTCACACTCTTTCATGATTTTCTTCCAATCAAGGTCGAAATGTTTTTCTACATAAGCTTTGTGATGTGGTACTGTGCACTTTGAGCAGTCTTGGTGAATACTTTTACCGCTTGCAAACTCTTCACCATTATTTATGTCACATTTGCTTAAAATTTTCAACTCATTGTATGTTCCCAGCCCCTCATCGTTAAAGCGGAAGTTTGGACATGCGCAGAGGTAGCAGTTTAGTTTTGACATATCATGGCACTTTTTATTATCTTCATAGAGCGGACAAAAATCTCTCTCATGTTGAACCATATTGTCAAAATAAAAGTACTCAATAATCTCCTCTTTACTAAATCCTTTTGCAACAAGTCTATCTACAATCTTTTTATGTTTGTCAGCGTGAGCGTCAAACCAAGATTTGTAACTCATAAAACCATTCCTTGTTTTTTGCTCTCAAGTCTGTCGTACATCGCTAACATGTTATTGTAATCGTTATGAAGTGTTATATCTATTAGAGCTTCATCATCTTCCAATATGTGCTGAGCTTTTTCAACTCTCTCTTTTGTAAAGACGTTAAAAAGAGCCTCTTTGTAGTCCTTGTAATCAAGCCCCTCTTCATCCATTCTAATCAGCTCTGCAACTACATGTCCAAGTTTGTTTGTCCCAAACTCTAAGAGTTCAAGAGCGCTCTCTTTGCTTCCTAGCTGTAGGTACATATGTGCTTTGAACTCTCCCATTGTGAAGTTATTTTTAAATATAACACCGATATATTTTTCAATGTTTAGAGTGTCTTCAAGCTGTTCAATCTCATCTAAAATATCTTCGGCATCATACTCAGCAAAATTTAGAACCATATCACGAAGCAGTTTGCCTCTGTTTTTATTGTTATAAACCAAGTCCTCTATCGGGTAGACTTCTGACATGCCGGGAATTATCATCTGGCATGAGTAAAAACCAAGGTAGTCATACTCTCTTAGGTAAATCTCTTTGCCGGTTTTATCTAAAATATTTAGTAGAAAGTTGTACTCATCCTCACTTGAATTGCCTTCGTAACTCCAAGGTGTGTACTCAAAACTTTTTTTAGAGCTTAAAAAATTAAACCCAAGTTTCCCGTTTGAATCTACAAAATGAGACTCAAGGTTGAAGCTGTCGGCTACTAAACTCATGTCAAAGGTTGGAACTTCAAAAGCATCAAGATTATCAAGTCCGCGACCTTGCATAAGCTCTGTCATAGTTCTCTCTAAGCAAACTTCTAAAATCGGGTGGGCTCCAAAGGAGACAAAAAGGGTAGAGTTTTTTGGGTTTATAAGAGAGATGGCAGTGACCGGAAACTCTCCACCTAGTGACGCATCAAGAACTTCTACAATGTAACCAGCCTCACGAAGTGCTGTAACATCTCTTTGAACTCTCTCAAATGTTTGTACTACGTTATTCGGAAATGCTGGAAGCGAATATCCATTTTTGATTATCTCTATTTTTGCATAACGCTCATAAATCTCACTTAGTGCTTGTACTTGAGCCTCCAGCGGTGTATTTCCAGTAGCCAAACCGTTACTCACATAGAGGTTGTTTAAAATATTGAGAGGAATATATACTTTCTCTTTGTTAGAGTGTTTTATAAATGCAAGGGCTACTATTTTATCTGTATAGTCGCTGTTAAAATCAACTAAATCTTCATCACTTAGTTCGCCATCAGGATTGTAAATATCATTTAGCTCGTCACTTAGATACTCACCTCCAAATTCAAATGCCACTTCATCCGGGTAATATTTTCTCTTTGGAAGATAAAAGTCTGTAAAGAAGTTATTTGTCTGCAGTCTCTCGATATACTCGCCCAAAGCACTCGCCATGGAAGCATCTGAAAGTATCCCTTTTCCATTTGAGTAGATATGGTTAGGTGCTTCAACCGAAGTTAGATTAACAGAGAAGCAGTACTCAAGCGGATGTTTCTCTTGTGAAAATGTGGTCTCACACCCGACATCTGCTAAGACAGCTCTCATTTTTTTGATTGACTCTTCAAGTGGAGCGTTTTTGGATAATAAGTTCATGGAGTTTCTCTCTTTACTTTTTACTTTTACTGATAATCAAATATATAAAAAACGGACCGCCGATAAGTGCTGTAACTATGCCTATGGGGAGTTCACTTTGAGTCTGTAAACTTCTTGTTATGGTATCGCAAAAAACTAAAAAAAGTCCACCAAAAAGAGCCGTTTTTAGTATGCGTTTGTTTATTGTGCTTGGGTAGATTTTTGAGACAATATGTGGAACTATAAGCCCTACAAAGCCGATAGGACCGCTAATACTAACAAGCGTTCCTATTGCAAAAGAGGAGGCAACTAGAAGCATTAGGGTAATCTTTTTTGTATTGACACCCTTAAGAGAGGCAGACTCGTCTGATATTCCTAAAAGTTGAAGCTCAAAGCGGTACATGTAGATAATTGCAGTGAGTAAAAATGCGATAACTCCAAGAGTAGCAGGGTGGCTCCATCCTATAACAGAGAGTGAACCCATGGTGTAACGAATTAGCATATCGTTTTGCATGGCGTCGCCGAGATAAAAAACAATCATTAGTGCCGAGGTGTAAAAAAGAGAGAGGGCGATACCTAAAAGTAGGAGCGACTCTTGATGAGAACTTTTTAAAAATTGTGAGAGATAGATAAGCAGAAGAACTGTAAAAATAGCCCCTGCAAAGCCAAACAAACTGATGGCTGTTATACCAAACAACAAGCTTCCAAGCCCTAGTTTTATGGCAATTCCAGCGCCTAACACTGCACCGCTTGAGATACCCAAAGTGTAAGGAGTCATAAGGGCATTACGAAAAAGAGTCTGAAACAAAAGTCCGCTAAGAGAGAGGATAACTCCCGCAAAAAATGCAAACAAAACCCTCGGCACTCGCAAGTCAAAAAAGATAGTAGAACTTAGATGATTCGGGTCAAATATATTTTCTACATGTAGAGATACTGCACCTATAAAAGGGGAGAGGATTAAGATGGCAAAAAGAAGAAGCCAGAGAATAAACTTAGTCATACTTAACCGCCAAAGACTCAAACTCAACTCCATATAACTCTTCTAAAGTGGAGTTGTTGAAAAAGCCCTCTTCGTAGAGTTTTGCCTCTGCATCTTTTATAAAAAGAACAGGGCTGTCAATATAAGAAGCAAGGTTTAAATCGTGTGTAATAAGTATAACTTGATGGTAATCCTTTAGCCCTTTTATATGCTCGGCAATGATTTTAGAGTTATGAGGGTCAAGGTTTGCTGTCGGCTCATCAAAGATGATTATTTTACTCTGTTGTGCAAGTGCCTGAGCAACTAAAACGAGTTGCTGTTCTCCTGAACTGAGTGAGCTGATGGTGTGCTCTTTTAGATGCGCTATCTTTAAAAACTCCAAAGTCTGTTTTGTAATATTTTTGTCTTTAGTCGAGTACTCAAAAAAGCTTTTTTTATAAGCAAATCGCCCAAGCAGAACAAACTCCTCTGCGGTTATAAATGTGTCATAGAGTTCGAGTTTTGCAGGGATGTAAGAGATGGTTTTAGCTTTATCTAAAAGTGAGAACTCTTTTATGTTTTTAGACTCTAACTCCACTAAACCATCAAAATCTACGAGATTGCATATTGCTTTTGCAAGAGTACTTTTACCAGAGCCATTCGATCCAAGAACACTTAGATGATTGGTGATTTTTATATTTATATCATCCAAAATTAGTTTAGAGTCATATCTACATGTAAGGTTTTTTAACTCAATCATAATAAAAAATACTCTTGTTCTAAAGATTTTTGGTGTTTATGCATAAGAGAGATTAACTCACTTATCTGTTCATTATCAGATGACATATTGGTATATCTGCTTAGGTGACTTGCATAAAGTTTTCTAGAGCCAAATTTTTCTAAAAGCTGTTCAATATTTTCTGGTATGAAAAACTTTATCTTTTCATTTTTAGGAAAAATCTCATTCAAATATATATGAATTCCTGCTAAATCAAAATCTCCAAAATAGATAATCTCATTTTCAATTTTCTCAAATAGCTCCAACATCTTCTTATTTCTAAAAATAAATAATATATTGTCATTTCTAAAATAGTTACACTGTTTTTCAAAATAGATTAAATTCTCAAAGTTCTCAACACCTATAATTAAGGTGCTTTTATCTATATTTGGAAGCTCTTTTAAAAAAATTGCACTTTGGCTAAATAGCGGAAGTTTAACCTCTTCAATAGAGCAGTTACCATTTATATATAAGCCATCTTGAGGTGGAAGACTTTTATGCTTTGAGTCCGTATGTGCATGTATTAGCTTTGCTCTAGTATCAGCATTTTGAATCTCTTCTATGTTGTAGTAGGTAGTAAAAAATTCATCTTTTGCAATAACTTTTTTTTTGTTTGCAGATACTGTTTTAACTTCTATCAACCCATCATCTAGCAACTCTTTTAGTAATCTCTTAGGTAGTTGCGAATAGTTTAAAACTTTTTCGTTTTTTAGTTTTAAGAGCGTGCTCAAATGTCTCATTTAACAATCAACTCCTGAACAACAGAGCTGTTGTCAATGTTGCTTATTAAGCTAACTCTTTTATATGTTCCTATAAGTTTTTCATCAGGGGCGCCATTTACAAAATATATCCCCTTTGCATTTGCAAACTCAATAAGCTCTTTTAGATACCTTTGTGAGAGTATCCCAATCTCATCTAGGATTACATGTAACAAAAGCTCTTTTTTTGTTGTTTTTTCTTTTAAAATATAAAGCATCGCTATATATATCATACTTTTCACTAAAACATCTGTTCCGTTTGAACCTATGTTGTCAAGAGAGCTTACAAATTTACTGTCGTTACCATTTTCAACTACGCGAAATTCAAGAAGAAAACTATCTTCAAACTCTATTTTACTTATCGCTTCTATCTCTATAACATCTACAAGCTGTTTCAATAGTTTTATTATAACTTCTGAATTATTATTATCATTAAATAGATTGATGCCGTATCCAAATTTATTTGTTTCGTTTTCAAGTTTTATAGATTTGAAGCTATCTATAATTTTATTGTTGCTTATAGAGTATCTCAGCGAGAGTGAATCTACAACTCCTATGTTGATGCTCTCAAACAGTTTAGATATTTTTTTTATTAAAGACTCAATCTGCCCTTGGGAGTTTAAAAGCGTATCATACTCATCTACTATACTTTTTACAATTTGATTTAGATTGCGAACTAAAAAATCTTTAGCTTCATCTATCTTTTTTGCTTCGTAAAACTCTTGTAAATTGTATGCAGAATCAATAGGGCTAGAGCCTGTTTTTATATGCAAAGTGTTATCATACAAATCACTAACTTTTAGGGTTGCTTTGTGTATCGTGTTTTGTAAATTTCTATAAGTTGTTGCTAAATTGTCTATCTTGTTTAGTATAAGCTCTATCTCTTGGAGCTCATCATTAGAAACATATTTTATACCCCACTCTAAATATTCTGCGAAACTAGAACTTTTTTCAAAATCATCTACTCTTTTAATATTGTTTTGTTTTAGAGTTAGATCTGATGTTTTTTGGATAAGAGTAGTTTGTATCTGCTCTTGTTGGCTTGTAAATATAGAGTTAAGCTGATTGTGCTCATCACTAAGAAGATCTAGTTTAAGCGTTGCCTCTTTTAGCTCCCTAGTATTTTCTTTTTCTTTGTCTATGTATTCACTCTTGTCTTTTTTATACTCTATTATAAGTACATTGTAAGAGTTGATTAGTTCAATCTGGGAGGCTAGTTCAGCTATTTTATTTTCTAATATCTGTAGTTTTTGTATATCTATATTTTTATTTTTTAATATTTCTTTATAAAGATATTCTTGCTCTTTTGTCGCATCTTCTTTCTCTTGCTCTAGACTTTTTTGTTTTAGCCCCAACTCTTCTAGAGGTTTTATATATTCAACTGTAAGTTTATTCAGCTCTTTGGTAAAGAGTGATTTTTTTGCTGAAATCTCTTTTATTTTTAAACTATCCAGCTCTTGTATCTGCTGCTTTAAAAGTTCTTTTTCTTTTGTTAATTTATCTATATTGGATTGTATAGTTTCTAGCTCTTTTTCTTTATTTGTCTGAAACTCAACTCTTTTGTATGAGTCTTGCTCTTTGAGGGTGATGATTTTGTTCTTAATGCCAGCTAGTTGTATCTCAAAAGATTTTATTTTATCTATTAGCTCTCTTTTGTCTCTGTAGATTTTATTTTCAAAGTTCTTTTGAGTGTTTTTTATCTCATGAATCTGTATTGAATAATTTTTCAACATAGCTTCAAGAGATATCTTAAGCTTCTCATATTTTGTTTCTAAGCTATTTTTTGGTACTTTAAAATCTAGAAAATCTAGTGCAAATATTTGTCTCGAATCATCTTTTATATGAACATCAATATCACTAGTTAAAATCTCATCTTTAATAAAGTGAATATATTTATCGCTTTGCCCTAGATTGGCATTTATTTTAAAGCTAAGAGAGTTCTCATCTGGTGATATTAGTTTCTTTAAAGAGTCAATATCTTTATCTATTATTTGTTTTTCATGAATTTGTTGCTGCTCTTTGTGTTCTATCTGCTTTAAAAATGACTCGTTTGTTATTCTCAACTCTTTATCTTTGGCTTCAAGGTTTGCTTTTTCTCTTGAGATGTCGTACTCTAACTGTTTTTGAGTTTTCAGATGTTGTGATAATTTTTGCGCATCATTGAAAATATAATCTCTATTTTTTATATTTTTTAGCTCAAAATCAAACTTACTCAAATGTAGATCTAAAGTATGAGCTTCATCTTTGGCGTTTGAAGTTTTATTTTCAAAACTATCTTTTACGCGCTGAGTCTCCTCACTTTCTTTTGTTTTTAAAATTTGTTTTTTTGTCTCTAGTTCTATGGATAAGTTTAGCTTAGTGCTTTGTAGAAGATTTTTTTGAGCTTCAAAATTATTTAGTATCTTTTGAATTTGGTTGTTATGGTTTTGCTCTATCTCTTGATGCTCTTTTGTTAGGAACTCTTTTTTTGATACAACTCTTTGTCGCTCAGATTCAAGATTGCTAAGATTTGAAAAAGAAGATATTTTTTCATCAATCTTTTGCTCTTTATAGTGAGCTTTTATTTGCTCCGTTTTTTTAATGCTCTCTCTTGAGACAGCGATAGCGTTGCTTAGTTTGTCTTTTCTTTTTGTAAACAAACTATTTTCATACTTTTGTTTTTCGTCTAAAAGAGTTTTCTCTACTTTTGCCTCTGAAATCTCTTTATCTAGCTCTTGAATATTTTCTAAGGTTATTTTTTTTGAGTTTACCAAGCAACTAAACTCATCTTGCATATAAGATTTTGTTTGTTCGTAATCTTGTATATGTTTTATGATTTTTTTTATCTGGGTATCATACTTATTAAATCTAAAAATATCTTCATAAAGAGTGTCAAACCTCTCAAGATGTCTTTTTATCTGCTCAATATCTATTTTTTTATCTATCTGCAAAGATGAGACTATTACCCTTTTGATAGCTTCAGAATCAACTTTGGAATTTATAAATATATTTGATAGCGTTTTTACAAAACCATCATACTCTTTTGCATCAAAAAGGGTATAGTAATTTAGTTTGTGAGATTTAGAGTAGAGTATCTTTTTGTATTCACTCCCGCTACTAATAACTCCGCTCAATATTCCAAGTTCTTTGAGCTTTATCCAAAGTTTAGCACTATCTATTGGAGCGCTGTTAACAACAAAAATATCTTGTATATTTACTAATTTATCAAGCAAGCAAAACCTGAATTTCACTGTTACATCTTTGTATGCCGTTACCAAGACAAACTTTTCATTTTTTTTGTAAACATATACAATATATGAATTATCGTATTCAAAATAGTAATCACTAAAAGATATTTTTTTACTGCTACTTATTCCAAGTGTTCTCGCATCGGCTGTATAAAAGTATAAAATAGCTCTTAGAAGTGTAGTCTTTCCAGCTCCATTTGCCCCTATGAAAAGAGAATTTCCATCAAGGTCTACTTCAGCATATTCATATTTTGCTGATTTTATAAGTACAACTTTTTCTAAAGCATCCAAAAGCTACTCCTTTATCTCTATTTTATTAAAAAAATCTATTAAATAATCACAACTGTTTAACACTATATATCTTTGCAAATACTCATCTTCAAGAGTTAAAAAACCTCTTTTTTCGAGCTTGGACGTTAGAGACAATAAGTTTGCTCTTAGTGTGTCTCCGCTTAAACTTTTGATTCTATCCAATTTTACTTTTAGGGTAATATCATCTTTTACTCTCTCTTCGATATCGTTGATACTAAACTTAAAACCAACGCCAAATATAGGATTGAAATTATAAAAAAAACTAAGCAAATCAATTAGTTCGTAAATTGATTGGATTTTTTGTTCCTTGTTATCTAGTGAAGCGAAGTAGCAGTAACCATTTTTGATTTTTAAATCTATATCTAGATAAAGAAACAGTTCTATAATCTCATCACTATTATTTTCCACATAAGTGTATAATTTTTTTTCATTTTTATCTGGTGTGTTTTGAGATAAAAATTTACCGTCTTTTAGATGGTTGAAAATTTTTGCTGTTAACTGCTTATCTAATTTGCTTGTCATAATAAACCTTTTTAAAACTCATATCTTCATAATTGAAATTTTCATTTTGGATTTTATATATATCTTCATAAAGTAAAATAAGCTTGCAGTATATTTCACTTATCTCGTTGATAGGTTTGTTTGTTAGTTTGTTATTAGAGAGTAAAAATTCTATCAGATTTTGATTGGATGCGCGAAACTCTAAGTTTAGTGAGTAGATATTTACAAACTCTTTTTCTACTTTTTTATTAAATATTTTTACATTCGTTGCTGTTTTTGTTTTTACACTTGCACTAGATGATAATCGCTCTAGCAGAGGTTTTAATTGCTCACTTCTAAGAATCTCATCATCAAGTCTTGATTTTATTTGTATCTGTTTCTCTTGTATATCAAATTTAGATATCAACTCCAATATATTTGTGGAGTTTTTGAGTTCTAAAGAGTCCTTCAGCTCTTTTATTTTTGAAATTTTTTCTATAAAAATATTTTTTTTCTCAGCCTTGTTTATGTACTCTATAACATCTTGAGTTAAAGGGATAAGACTTCTATTTAACTCCACTCTATTGTTTTGTAAAAGTTCCAAAATTGAGTTTAGTTCAGAGTTATAAAAAGAGTGCATTATGCTTTGATGTAAAAAAAGAAACTTTTCAAAACCAACTAGTGCTGAGTTGAACTCATCTAGCTTTATTTTGTAATATTTAAGCTCTTTTATTTTTAAGCTGAATTCAAAAACATTTTTATAAACCCTGTCTATATGAATTCTCAATTTTAGTAAATTTTGCAGAAGTATAAAATCTATTTTTTTAAGTTCTCGTCTGATTTGTGGGATTATCTCGTTTTGTCTATTTTTATATTCACTTAAAATATCTAGTTTATGTTTTAGAGTATTTATCTTTTCAGAGATAAGAGAAACCTCAATATTTTCATCTATATCAAGATAGTTTTCTAAAAAGTTTATAACTCTACCATCTAAAAATATTTTATCTTGCACAAGTTCTATAATCTCAAAATTTACTAGAATTTCTAGTTTTTCTACAGAACAAATATGCTCTATCTCGCTGTATGTTACTGCTTTATCTCGATGTTCAAAAAGATAAAAAAGCAGCTCACTATTGTTGCTAAGATTTTTAAAAAGTTTTTCTATTTTCATAATCGTCTCATAAATGTTTTGAATAAATAAAGCGATTATAGCACATTAGAAATTCATCTCCCTGCAAAGCCTTGAGATAGTAAGTGCAACCCTGTGTGAAGGGATGTGCGTATAGCTCTCGTCTACTATAGAGATTCGTTTGTTTTTTGAAGCATTTGTCGGAAGTGAGTGCCAAGCTTGTAGAGCTTTTTTCACATCCACATGTGAGTCTGTAGCTTTAGAATAAAGTATTATTATCTGCTCAGGATTAAGTGCGATTACGTTTTCATAGTTTAAAACAGGTTGAGAAGTTGTATCGCTTGTGTAAGCGTTTGTATTTCCACATGTAGAGATTATATCGTCAAAAAATATGTCGTGACCAGCGATGTAAATGCCGTTTCTCAAATCTTCATGAAGTCCGTAAACTATCATTACGCTGTGAGGTTTTTTGTTTTTAGGTGCATCTTTTATTGCGTTGTCTATGTTTTTAATAAGTTTAGTAGATTCCCAGTCAAGCTGAGAATGACGAATGTGATTCTCATTGGAATGAGTCTCTTTGGAATCAATATCATTCGTCATTCTCGGGCTTGACCCGTGAATCTCTTTGTCTATAAGGGCAATAGATTTTTTTATTGACTCTATAGTTTTTAGATTTAGCATCAGTGTTTTTATTTTAAAGTATTGAAGCTTTTGCATAGTAGCCCCATTGTGTTCCTGCCCAACAACAAGGGTAGGAGAGAAAGAGAGAATCTTTTCTATATTCGGATTGCTGTATCCGCCGATAATCTGAAGTTTTTTCGCCTCCTCCGGATAGAGGGAATAATCACTCGTAGCAACAAGCTTGTCACCTTTTTCAAGAGCATAGACAATTTCGGTTATTGATGGGCTAAGAGAGACTATCCTCTCATTAGCACCAAGAGAGAGTACAAAAAGGAGTGCAATAAATATTGTTTTTATACTCACGTTATTCCTTAAAATTTAGCATTCACACCGACATAAGCACTAAGTGGTGCAGTTGCATAACCGTCTACTACTTGGTAGTATTTGTCAAACAGATTGTCTATTTTAGCATATACAGAAAAGTTATTGTTGATGTCATAGTTAGTTACAAAGTTTACAACTGTGTATTTCCCTGTTTGTGTGCCTTGCTTGTCATCACTGCTGTGTCTCTCACCGATATACTCACCGTTGATTCCTACATGTAAGTCTTTAACACCATAATAATCGAGTGCAAGTTTAAGAGAGTTTTTTGGTCTTCTTTGAAGTCTCTTATCATCACTGTTTTTGGCATCGAGCAAAGTATAGTTTGATGTCAGTGAGATATCTTCATTGATTTTAGTATTGTACTCTATTTCAAAACCTTGGATTTTAGTCTCTCCTGTGGCATTAAAATACTTCCAAGTATTCAAATCAAAATCAATCATATCTTTTGTTTTAGAGTTAAAATAAGTGATTTTAAATGCTTTATACTCTGCACTTAAATCATAACTTAGTGTATTTTCAGGTGTCAGGTTTTTATTTCCGTAAGTTGGATCATTGAGATTATACAGAGTTGGCACATTATAAGATGAACCAATATTTGCACTTGTTACTAAGCCGTCTATATTTTTGCAAAAATGTTTTATACCTACTTTACCTGTAGTCTTATTATCAAATTTGTCATAAGCATCCAATCGCATAGATTCACTTAGAACAGTTCTCCCACCTAAAAGAGTGAACTCATTAGAGTTTGTAAGGAAAATAGCCTTATTGTTATACTTTTCTTGCAAGTCATTTTTATGCTCAAATGTTTTGTAGTCTATACCTAAAACTACAAAGTCATCATCATTATATGCTGTATTAGACTTTATCCCATACTCTTTTACTTCTCCATCAAACTCTTTTGTCCATCCTTGTGGATAATCTCTGTTAAATATTGAAAGTTTTGCATAAACGTCTAGCTCTGTAAAATCGTTTTTGTGATTTAAGTTTACTTGGCTAAAACTATCCTTTGTGATTGAATTTTCAATACCGTTAGGAGTTGCAAAAGGATCAGACTCTACCTTTGAGTATATAAGTGTGTGAGATAAATCTACTTTGTTGTTTTCGTCAAAATTAAACCCAAGTTTGATATTTGAAGTTGTGTTTTTATAGCCGTCATCTTCATACATGTCAATATCATCACCGTTTGGAACCAGTGAGCTAAAACCGTTTGAGTCAATCTTTTGTGCACTGGCTTTTATGTAGTAAGCGTCTGTTTTGTATGAGGCTAAAACACCATACTTCTTTGTGCTAAAACTTCCATACTCAACATTTATCGAAGCATGAGCACCTTTTTCTGCACTTTTTGTTATGATGTTAATAACACCTGCAGTTGCATCAGCTCCCCAAATACCAGATTGAGCACCTTTTATAACCTCAATCTGCTCAATATCTCCTATCATCAAATCTCCAAAAGGAGCACCGCTTAGACCTGTTAAATCGTTGTATCTGATACCATCAATGAGAACAAGTGTTCTTTTTGAGCTTAGTCCACGTAAATATACAGAAGATGTTTGTCCAATAGGACCATTACTTGTGAAGCTAATACCTGATATGCTGTTTAATGCCTGAACTACCGTCGTATAGCGTTTTTCTTCAATCTCTTTAGCGGTTATAACATTTAGATTGGATGTGACATCTTCTATAGACTGTGTAGTTGTTGTTGCACTCGTTACTGTGATTTGTTTTAGCTCAATTTCTTGAGCAACTAATATACTTGAAGCAAGTATTGATAATAGTATCTTTTTTTTGTACATAATTTTTTTCCATTATTTTTGTAATTAGTTTAACTCTATGAATAATTAGCAACTAGATTCTGGATCAAGTCCAGAATGACGTAAGCATCGTCGTTCCAAGCGACAGAAATATCGTCGTTTCAAGCGACAAAATATCGTCATTCCAAGCTTGACTTGGAATCTAGTTTATGAATTAATCAAAGGTCTTGATTATATAAGAATGGTTAAGAGGTGGGAGGAGAGTTGTTTTTTACTTTAAGTGGTTTTCCGTCAAGCGTACAAACTGATACGCTAAGAGCAGAGATTTTTAGTAATGATATATAGGCTTGAATGGCAGCTAAACAGAAGTATTTTCTACCAAACCCTTTAGGAATCATTTGTCCAAGCCTTTTTAAATTTTTGCAATTATAACTGAAAACTTAGATAAAATCTTTTTATGAAACTATCACATTTAAAACAAATAATTACCTACTTACAAAAATTTCAAAAGATATCTGCAATCTATAGAGTCAGTGACACTGTCATTAAAGTTGCATTTGACAGAGACGATGAAATCTACTTTGATATGCAACGTTCAAACTCTAAGATGTTTAGATGTCCTTCTTACGCACGTTCAAAGGTCTATAATGCGCCATTTGATGTCCTTTTGGCAAAGCGATTTAACCGCTCAAATATTCTACATGTAGAGCTTGTAAACGGCGATAAAATAGTGAGGTTTAAAACCTCTGTGGCTTCAGCATACAAAGAGGAGATTACTTATTTACAGTTTGAGTTTACGGGAAAATATACCAATGTTATTATCTTGGATGAAAATGATGTTGTTCTTGAAGCACTCCGACATGTAGATCTGTTTTCATCATTTCGCGAGGTTAGGGTAGGGCAGAAACTTTTAGATGTCCCTGTAGCCCCTTTTGTTGCAAAAGAGTACCCGCTTGACGATGTTGAGCAGTTTTTAAATGATGAGTATGCCCAAGATATTGAGGAGAAACTCTCCTCTCTCAAAAAGCAGAAAGTCTCATTTTTAAATAAAAAACTCAAAAAACTAGAGAAACTATATGCCTCGTTGGATGATGAAGCGAAACTTCAGGCGGAGGTTGAAAATTGCCAGCACTATGGAAATTTGGTTTTGGCAAATATGCATAATATTAATCCATATC
Source organism: Candidatus Sulfurimonas baltica (assembly GCF_015265455.1). Taxonomy (NCBI): domain Bacteria; kingdom Pseudomonadati; phylum Campylobacterota; class Epsilonproteobacteria; order Campylobacterales; family Sulfurimonadaceae; genus Sulfurimonas; species Candidatus Sulfurimonas baltica. The sequence continues at coordinate 91,446 of NZ_CP054492.1, forward strand.
AGAGAGTTCTACATGTAGATGATTATGAGGGTAAAAGTGTTGAGATAGAGTTGCACAAAGAGTTCTCTTCAGTCTCTCAAATGGCGAATTCACTCTTTACAAGAAGTAAAAAAGCAAAACAGAAAGTCTTACATCTTTACATAGAAAAAGAGTCGCTCAGCTCAAAAATAGAGCATATAAAACTTTTTATTCACACAGTTCAAGAGGCAAAAGATATAGCAAAAATCCAGCTTCTGTTTCCAAAAAACGTACAAGCTAAAAAAGTAAAAGTCAATGAAAGTATTGAAGTTTTTTGGATAGAGGGGTATAAAGTCCAGCTTGGTAAAAATGAAAAAGGGAATGTGGAACTGCTACAAAATGCAAGAGCAAAAGATATTTGGATTCATCTCAAAGATAGACCATCGGCTCATGTGATTATCACAACTGATAAGCAAAACCTCCCAATGCACATCATCGAGAGTGCCGCAAGACTCTGTGTTGATTTTACAACAATTCAAAAAGACAGGTTTTTGGTCGATTATACTCCTAGAAGAGAAGTGACTATTCAAAATGGTGCAAACGTGCTTTACAATAAGTACAAAACCATAGAGATAGACACTCGTTGAGAGTTGTGAGGGGTGTCTCATTTTAACTTGCGCTGGCGATGCTGATTTAGGCCTTGTAAAGGCTAACTTCAGTCACCACAGCGGTGCCAGCGAAGTAAAAGGGACGTGTTCCTTTTGCGGACAAACAAATGGAGGACACTTTCATTTTAGAATAAAATCAAGGAGTTAGTTGTGGCTATAGGTCCTATCGGAAATGCAATCTATGTAAACCAGCAGATGGCGAGTGTCGCTTCTGTTGCCAATGCCCATACTAACCGCGTTGATTTTCAAAATATGGCAGCTCAGATAGCGACCCAAGAGAAAGAGGCAAAAGTTTTGGAGGTGCGTCCGGCAGAGGCAAACCACGAAGTTGATCCTGACCGTGAACACGAAAAAAATGAAGCCGACCAAGAGAGCAAAAGAAATAAAAAACAAGAAAAATCAGACAAAGAGGAAGATGAAGGCAAAGAGTTTCATCCTTACCACTTAGATATTAAAGTCTGACTTGCTATAATTGTCCTAATATTATATTTAGGATTTATCTGATGAGTATATTTTCAAGTTCAAAAGAGAGAATTGTCACTGGTCTGGCACTTGTAGCAGCTGTTTTAGTTATTGGTTTAATAGATAACTTTTTTCTTATGTGGTTGGTTCTTGGTGCCATTTATATATTGGCCTTTAAAGAAGCTATAAGACTCTTTGAAATAGAGAGTGGCTCTTTGCTTATTTATGCAGCGGGCATCTGGGCAATAGCCGGAATTTACCCGTACGGTGATGATTTATTTGTTCTTGCGGGTGTTTTTTATGCAAGTGCCACGGCATACAACAGAGATATAACTTGGAAAAACTTTCTCCCATTCATCTATCCTACAGCCGGAATGCTGTTTATCTTCACAATGTACCAAGAGTATGGAGTGGTATCGCTTCTATGGCTTTTAGTTGTTGTCGCTATGACGGATGTTGGAGCATATGCAGTTGGTAAAAGCATTGGCAAGACACCTTTTAGCGAAACTTCCCCAAACAAAACAATGGAGGGTGTTGTAGGCGGTATTTTAGTCGCAACTATTGCTGGTATGTTTGTAGGACTAACCATAGTTGATTTGGGCATCTCATTTATCATCTCATTTATGGTTGCTACAAGCTCTATTTTTGGCGATTTGTTTGAGAGCTCTTTAAAGAGAAGTGCTGGCGTGAAAGACAGCGGAGATTTACTTCCGGGTCATGGTGGCATACTTGACAGAATTGACGGATATCTGTTTGGAGCAATAGTCATGTTAGTTCTTTTAAGAGGTTTAGTGTAGTTGGTAGTCCTTGGCTCAACAGGTTCAATCGGTGTAAATACACTTGAAATTGCCAAGAAATTTTCTCTACATGTAGAGGTTTTGGTGTGCGGAAAAAACATAGAACTTCTCAACAAGCAGATTGCCTTACATAATCCAAAAGTAGTTGTTGTTGCGGATAAAGAAGATATGGCAAAAGTAAACCATAAGAGTGTTTTTTATGGTCAAGAGGCTGTTTTAAAAGCTATAGAAGATTCGCAGAGTGAGATAGTTGTAAATGCCCTTGTCGGTTTTTTAGGGCTTCGTCCAACTCTGACATCCCTTGCATGTGGAAAAAAAGTTGCCCTTGCAAACAAAGAGTCGCTTGTCTCATGTGGAGCTTTTATAGATGTAAGCAAAATCCAGCCGATAGACAGCGAACACTTTGGTCTTTGGTACCTAATGCAAAACAGACCGGTAAGCAAAATGATTATCACTGCGAGCGGTGGAGCATTTAGAGACTGGGATTTAAACAAACTTCAAAACGCTACATTAGCAGACACTCAAAAACATCCAAACTGGTCAATGGGGCAAAAGATAACAATAGACAGTGCAACAATGGTCAATAAAATGTTTGAACTCCTTGAAGCTAGATGGCTCTTTGGAGAGGGCGAATATGATGCGATTATTGAGACAAAATCACTTATTCATGCACTTATAGATTTCAAAGACGGCTCAACCACCGCACACTTTGCACATGCAAGTATGCAGCTCCCTATCGCTTTTGCATTAAACGCCAAAATGGATGAGAATATACTCCCACATGTAGATTTGCTAAAAGTCGGCTCATTGGAGTTTCGAGAGATTACAACAGACAGATACCCAGTTTGGCAAATAAGAGAAGAGTTGCTAAAAAACCCTGCCCGTGGTGTAGTTGTGAACGCTGCTAATGAAGTAGCAATAGAGAAATTTATAAATAAAGAGATAGGTTTTATGGATATTAGTAAAATTATAATAGATGCTTTTGAAAAATTTACAGAGTTGCCAAAAAGCGTTGATGATGTTTTTTCTTTGGATCTAGAAGTTAGAAAATACTCAAGTGAGTGCATATCTTGGAGAAATAATAAGTGATAGATAGTATTGATAAAGCAACAAGTGGCGGAGATTTTTTTATTTGGAGCGTGACTTTTGGCTTACTTGTGGTTGTGGTTGGCTTATTAGCCCTATGGGACATTAAAAGCCGCAAAGAGAGGTAGAGGATGATATTAAGCATAGAGAGCAGCTGTGACGATAGTGCAATTGCTATAACAGAGATAGCAACAAAAAAACTTCTGTTTCATAAAAAGATATCACAAGAGTTAGAGCATTCAGTTTATGGTGGAGTTGTTCCAGAACTTGCAGCACGCCTACATGCAGAGGCACTTCCTAAAATACTCGAGGAGTGCAAGCCTTATTTCAAGGATTTAAAAGCAGTTGCAGTCACTTCAACCCCAGGTCTTGCAGTAACATTAGTAGAGGGTGTGACAATGGCTAAGGCAATCTCTGTTGCCCTTGATGTACCTCTAATAGGGGTAAATCATCTTGTGGGGCATATATATTCACTCTTCATAGAGAAAGAAGCACACTTTCCGCTAACAGTTCTTTTAGTCTCTGGTGGTCACACGCAGGTAATGGAAGTTAAAAGCCTAGAAGAGATTGAGACTGTAGCTAAAAGTATGGATGACAGCTTTGGTGAGAGTTTTGACAAAGTGGCTAAGATGATGGGACTTGGTTATCCCGGTGGACCTCTTATTCAAGAGTTAGCAAAAGATGGAGATAGAAAAAAGCATAACTTTACTATTCCTCTATCTCAATCTAAACTTATAGCTTTTTCATACTCAGGACTTAAAAATGCGGTAAGACTTGCAATTGAGAAAGTGGATGAGAGCGAATATAAAGATGTAGCAGCTTCGTTTGAGCATATTGCAACAGCACATCTCACACAGAAGTTAAAGAAGTACTTTAAAGAGGTAAAACCTGAAACGTTCGCAATAGTTGGAGGTGCAAGTGCTAACCTTTACCTGCGTTCACAGATAGAGGAGTTACTAAAACCTCATAATGCCACTCTGCTTTTAAGTGAACTGAAATATTGCTCAGACAACGCGGCAATGATAGGCAGAGTTGCCATAGAGATGTATGAAAAAGAGATGTTTAGTTCACTCGACGAGTTAGATATTTCTCCTAGAAGCATTATTTGAGAGGCAAATCTTAACTTAAACTTATGAGAAATCGCTCCAAAGTTTAAATAAGACTATTATTATCCGATTTAACATATACTTCTCTCAACAAAACAAGAAAGAAACTTTTTAAAAATAATAAAGGTTTATTTTGTTAAAATAAATTAAATTAAAACATAAGGAGCCAAAATGGCAACTACAAAATTCAAAGGTACAGACGTAGAATTATTAGGAAATGAGGTAAATGTTGGTGATAAAGCACCTTCAGTTACTGTTGTAAATTCAGACGGTTTAGGTGATGTAGTAGTTGGTGGTGCTCAAGGTCACAAGCAACTTATTATTGTTGTTCCTTCATTAGACACAGGTGTGTGTGCTACTGAAACTCGTAATTTCAATGCAAAAGCTTCATCTTTATCGGGTGTAAAGCCAACTATTGTTTCTTTAGATTTACCATTTGCTGCTGGGCGTTTTTGTTCAACAGAAGGTATCACTAATTTAACTGTAACTTCAGATTTTAGAAACAAAGATTTTGCTAATGCATACGGTGTATTACTTGGTGGTTCTGTTCTTGCTGGTGTAACATGTAGAGCAATTTTTGCAATAAACGAAGATGGTATTGTAACTTATAAAGAAATCGTTCCAGAAATAACTGAAGAGCCTAACTACGACGCTGCAATCGCTGCTGTTAGTTAAGTAACAAATTTTAGACTTAATGGGGTATACATAAGTATCCTTTTCTCCTTTTTAGGACTTCCGTCCTAAAAGTTTTCACAACTGCTTTTTAACTTAAGATAACTAAACAAACCAATTTGCTATAATTGATTAAATTATATTAAGGATTTTTAATGAGAAAAATTTTATCTGTATTAACATGCGCAGCAATAGTATCAACAGCTGCAATGGCTGACATTGCAAGGGTTGAAGTGGGTGCAGGAGCTTGGATGCAAACTCCAGAGGGTACAGCAAGTTACACTGATGGTGTGGCAGACGGTAGTTATGTTTCTAGCAAGAAAGACAATACAGAAGGTTATGCTTGGTTGCTACTTAAGCATCCAGTGCCTGTCCTTCCTAATCTTAGGTTGGAGTATGCATCTCTTAGTGATGAAGGAGTGGTAAGTGGTCAATTCAAAGACTTTGATGTAACAGTAGGTAGTACTACAATGTCTTATGATATGAAACAATATGATATTATCCCATACTATAATATTTTAGATAATACAGCTTGGATTACTTTAGATCTTGGTCTGGATATAAAAGTTATAGACATATCTTACGCGGTTGCTCCGGTTGCTGGTATCACAGGTGACTTAAGTGGTAGCGAAACAGTAGCAATTCCGCTTCTTTATGCTAGAGCACGTGTTGAAATTCCAACAACAGATATTGGTATTGAGGCAGATGTGAAATATATTTCATTTGATTCTAATACTATGTATGATGTAAGGGTAAAAGTAGATTATACTATGGATTTTGTTCCAGTAATTCAACCTGCTTTAGAAGTTGGATACAGAGTGCAAAAAATAGAGACGGATGATACGACGGACTCAAATTTAAACATTGATTTTTCCGGCATTTACGCAGGTCTTGTATTTCGTTTTTAATAGCCCTATCTGTTTGTAATATCCCGATGAAAACCTGCAATTTTTACAGGTTTTTTATCGTCGTTAAAAAAAATATTTCCAATGTCTTCAATTTCTAGCTCTTCCCCACTTTTAGTGATAAGAGGGTATTGGATAGTGAAGTGAACATATTCAAGTTCTCCAGAGTGATTTTCTAGTACATCATGCATTGCATTATGATGGTCAAATCTATTCTCATCAGGGATAAGTCCTAAATAATCAAAATACCCCAGCTTCTCATCTTGAGCAAATCCTAGCCTTTTTTTCCATTCTTTACTAAGATTAAACTCTTGTTTAAGAATGTCATAGCTCCAGATTCCATCTTTTGAAGAGTTTGCTGAAAATTCAAAATGATTATCGTGTTCCATTTATAGCCTTTAAAATACACCGTTTATTTTAGATTAAAGTATTTTACAAGATAGTTTATATAATACAGCTTAGTGAAATTTTATATTAACAGTTGTTCCTACGCTCTCTTTTGAGGTTAAATCAATTCTAAAATTATACTCTTTAACAATAGAGTCAACTATACTGAGACCAACACCAAAACCGCCAGCATAGCTATTTGCCCTTGTAAATCTTTTGAAGATTGTGCCAAGTTTATCTTTAGCGATGCCAATCCCTTCATCTTGTATTGAAAAGCTGTTTTGTAGTACGCTGATATATATTTTTTTATTTGGAGGTGAGTATTTTATTGCATTGCTTAGAAGGTTGTTAATAAGCATTTTTGCTTTAGTTGGAGCCATGGTGAGAGTACATGTGGTTTTTTTAAACTCTACAATTATATTTTTTTTCTCCAAGAGCTCATTAAAATATTTAATACTTTCATTTACAACAGAGACAAAATTTAATTCTACTGCTTCTTCACTTTTTGCATCAAAACTTAAGAAACTTAAAGATGAGTATATGTCATAGAGCTGTTTTGTACTGATAGAGATGTTCTGTATAATCTTTTCATCATATATTTTTTTATTTTTTGCTCTTGAAGTACTCATCATAAGGGCAGTAATTGGCGTATTTAGCTCATGTGTTGTGTCTTTTACAAACTCCTCTATCTCATGCATCTTGTCTTTTATGGGACGCAAAAATATATATGAGAGTATTACAGAAATAATTATAATGATTATCCCAACAAAAATTGAAGTGATAATAACCTTATTTCTTAATTTTGTGACACTTTGTGTGAACTCATTGCTCTGTACTGCAACATAATCAATGCCAAGGTGTCCTGCTGTCCTTTTTGATACTAGAGTAAATGTATCACCTTCCATATAGTACTCTTTTGACAAATCTACTTTTTGTATGTTTTGCCCATCAATCAATTTATATTTATTATCATATAGAGCTACTGTTGCATTCTCAAAGCTATCAAGAATAAACTTATTATCCATCATATGGGCTTTAATAATAGACGAACTTACTCTATCGGAAATGTGGTTCATCTTGTAGTAGTTGTTTTGCATCTCTATAGTTTTTTGTGAAGTGTAGAACCAGTAGCTTGCAAAAAGTAAAAATATAAATGAAGAGAGAAGGTAGAGGGTTAAAAAAGAGTAAAATGATTTTTTTGTTATGTTATTCATAAGTGTACCCAACCCCTCTTACTGTTTGTATTTTATCTTTTCCTATCATTTCGCGCAGAGTTCTTATGTGAGAGCGTATAGTTGCATCACTTGGTATATGGTCAAAATCCCAAATATTTTGAATTAACTCATCATTAGTAATTACTCGTTTTTGATTTTTTAAAAAGTAAAACAACATCTCACCGTCTTTTTGACCCAAAGAGAAGATATTTGAGTTTTTATTTACTTGTCGTAGATCTGGTAAATAGAAGATGCCCTCGGAGATAAAAATTTGAGTTTTGTTGTCAATATTGAAAAGTTTTTTTGTGTTTAGTATGCGGGCATTTAGCTCTTCAAGCTCAAAAGGTTTTTTTATATAGTCATGAGCGCCAAGCTCAAAGGCCTTTTTCAAATAAGCAGTATCTGTGTATGCCGTTATAAATATAGTTGGGGTTGTGTCATTGAATTCTCTTAGTTCGGCTAAAAGCTCAAGTCCATTTTTTCCAGCTACATTAATGTCAAATATAAAAAGATCATACTTTGCGGAATCTAATTTTTTATATACTTCTTCGGAATTGTAAGCATAATCTACATCCCATGACTCAGATAAATAATCTAGTAAAATATCAGATAAAACAGCATCATCTTCCATCAAAAGTATTTTCATCTTTAGTCCATCCATTTCCTAGGGTCATAGCCGTCACTAGGGCGTTTTACTAACTCTTTTGAGATTGCTTTTATCATAGTCATTACTTCAGTGCCATCAGTTGGACTTTTACCTAGCGACTCTTCTATCTTGCTAAAACCAAATTTTTCAAAGTAACTCACTGTTTTGTTATTGTTCAAAACACTTACGCTTATGTTTTCATATAGTGAGCCTGCTTCCAAGATGAGTTGCTCAAGCATTGAAGAGCCTACCCCTTCTCCCCTAAACTCAGGCTTAACTCCTATCGTCAGCACCGGAGTATTGTCGTTTACATATCCGTTTGCATTATCATCTTCTTTGAGTAAACGCAGCCAGATTGCCCCGGCAATTTTATTCTCTTTGAGGGCATATAGCCCCAAGTCTCTGTTTGTTAGTCCATAGTTTTGGGTATATTTTTCAAGTTCACAAATATCATCTACAGTTTTTGCAACTTCATCTAAGCGATAAGCAAAGTGGAGCATATCCTCTGCAATTTTTTGTTCTGTAGATCGGAGAAAATATAAAGTAACACTCAAAGTTGCTCAGTTCTTGTAGTTATATCAATGCCTACCTCTTTAAGCTTATACCCAATCTCCACTATGATATCTCTATATTTTTCAGTCTCCATGAAACCTTCATACGCATCCATCTTTTTATCAGCAACCTTTTCAGCAATGTTCTCTATACTTAGTAATGCTCTCTCAAGTCTTGATTCTAACTCTTCTACAGGCTCTCTCATAATTGTCCTTAATGATTATTGTTGATGTTATTATACTACAAAACTATTTGCTCTTTACACAAACACTACACACTTATAATATATAATTTTTACACCAAAATATAAGGAAAAATAATGAAGACTCTAAAATTATCGGCACTCTTACTAAGTGCAGCTCTATTTACAGGGGTTGGTGTGACAACTCTGAGCGCGAAGTGTGGTGGGGCAGAAAAACAAGCTCCTAAGGAATCAATGAAATGTGGTGCGGGTAAGTGCGGAGACTCAATGAAGTCTGCAAATAAGTGCGCTGAAAAGAACTGCGACATTAAAGACTGTGATGGAACTAAGTGCAAAGACGGTAAAAAAGGGACAATGAAATGTGGCGGTGAAAAAGGGACAATGAAATGTGGAGGAGACAAAGAAGCTCCTAAAAAAACAATGAAATGTGGCACTGGTAAGTGCGGTTGATTTAAAAATTTATCTAACTCTTCTTAAAATAGTATTTAAGAGAGTTTGCTTTTAAACTCTCTGATTATGTTTTAAATTGAGATAATTTTTGAGTTAATGCTTTAGCATTATTATCAAGAATTTTCATCTCATCTGATATAACTTTTGTTGTTTGAACATCACTGTCGACGTTTGTCTTAATCTCACCAATTTTAGTAATGATGTGGTTCGTACTATCTCCAGTTTTATTAAGAGCATCTAGCGAAGTATTCATCGCAATTGTTGTTTCGTTCATTGTCATAACTGTATTTTCAATCTGCTCTTTTGCGTTTGATGAAATTTCTGCTATTTTTTGGATATTTTTACCATTGGAACTCATCTTCTCGCTTGCCTCATTGATTGATTGAACTATCACACTTACAGTAGAATTTATTTCAACTAAACTTTTTTGTGTTCTTTCAGCCAGCTTTCTTACCTCATCTGCAACAACGGCAAATCCACGTCCATGCTCACCCGCACGTGCAGCTTCAATAGCGGCATTTAGAGCAAGAAGGTTTGTTTGATCGGCTATATCTCCGATAATAGTAAGAACCTCTGTTATTTGTTGAGCATCATTGCTTAGAGTTGATAAATCATCCACTAAACCCATTTCAATTTCAGCACTTTTCTGCACCTCTTCTATCATTTGAACGATGTTTTTACTTGCATCATCAAGTATTTGACTTACTTTTGCTATATCTTCCCTTACAATGTCAGCATCATCCATAGCCTCTTTTATCATAATGACTGTTTTTTCACCGAATTCGGTTGTGTCTTTGATTATGTTTGCTGTGCTATTCATACTATTTGTCATGTTGACAAAATGGGCATCTATTTCATTTACAACTCTTTTGTTGTCGTCAGCACTGTTTTTAGAGTCGTTTATAGCTTCTCGCGTAGATGAAATCAGACTGTTTAATTTTGAATAAACATTGGAAATTTCATTCTTTTTTAGTCCAGCTTTTATGAAAGTAAAGTCTTTTGCACTTTCTATGCCTTCAACATCCTCTCGTAAGGTATTTAATGATTTTTGGATAACCAAAACAAATGCCGTACTAAGTGCTATATTTAAAAAGAACGCAACTAAAGCAATTATTATAACGTTTGATTGTGAGTTGCTTAGGTATTCTCCAAATGTTGATATTTGCTTGTTTAATGACTTATTTGAGAATTCTATAAGATGATTAAGCTCATCTTTTGTTTTAAGTGCAACCGAGTTGTACGAGCCAATAGCATCAACTTTATCTTCAGCATCTGCATCGGGGTCTGTAAACTCTCTAACCATGCCAACGCCTATAGTACCAAGTGCTTTTGTCCTGAGTTCAATATTTTCGATTATTTTTTTTAATTCGTTAAATTCTTCTTCTAAAGATAGTTTTTTAAGTTCTAAAACAGATTTTTTTATATCTTGTTGAATTTTATCATTTTTTGATTTATAATCACTTTGAAGTGCAAGCTGCGATGAAGCAGCTGTTAAAAAGACATTTTGTAATGATGTGATGGACTCACCGATATCATTAGAGATATCGATAAGGTATAGCTGTTTTGATTTAAGCTGCTCAAAGTTACTTTTTGAAGCACTAAAGGCAGTATAGCTAACAGCACTTGTTATGCTTAAAAATAGTAAGCCCCAAAGAACTATGCTAATTATTTTAAACTTAATAGTTAGTCTACTAATTAATTCCATCAACATTATATATGCCTTTTTATATTTTTAGTAAGTTACGTTAAAAACTAAATAATAATTGCTTAGTTTATCTATAGCACCCATTTGAAATCCAGTGACACCCATCATAGTTGCTGCTTGATTAGCTTGAGACATTGACATAGGTGCACCAACTTGGAAACCACTCATAGTATAATCATAATCAATCATCTCTGCACCAATACGAATATGTGCAAAACGGTTAATAGGTTGAATATAGTAAACCTCAATAGCATCACCGCGAGCCGCAAGCTTGTTTGTTAAAGAGTTTGAAGCTTGAGTAAAGTTAAACCAGTTTTTACTACCTTTGTTATATTCAATACCTATACGAGGATTATTCATAGACTCAAAAGGCATAGTGTATCTAGTACCTACCCAAAAAGCATTACCACTTTTTGTTGATGTATCACCAGGAGTATTTGTTAAAAATCCCATAGGTGGATTAGTCATGCTTATTGGGCTTTTAGGATCCATTAAACCATATGCGCCGTTAGGTTTAACTTTTGAAACAGCATAATGAGCAAAGAAGTCAATACCTGTGCTCTTGATGTTTGTAAACTCTAACATAGCAGTAGAAAGCTGAAGATCACCAATACTTGCATTACCTGGAGTCATCGCTACAACATCCTTAGTCAATAGTGTACTAAGTTGTAGTAATGAACCTTCCATTCCTAGACCTGTTTCAAAGAAAGTACCATAATAGTTCATATCTTCCATAGCATCACCAAGATGATTTCCTACATAGCTTCCAGGTTGACTATCTTGAGAACCTTTTCCATAAGCTAGTCTAAGAGACATTCCATTAACGCCAGATACTTTTTGTAAGTTAAGAGTAGCAACGATTGAATCTGCAATAGCATCAAAGCTAAGTGCTGAGTATGTTGCCTTACGAACACCGTTGTCTTTGTACTGGTGAGAAGGACCATCTGAAGTAGGACCACGACCAATTGTAAATGTTACAGGAATATCACCTTTAATTGCTGTCCAATCTACATATGCTCTTTCTACAAAAAGAGTAGAGTCGTTAGGTCTTCTACCTTGAATCATATCAACATTAGACATAGTGTTTATATTACCAACACCATCTCCAGCCCAGTTTTTATACATACTAAGGCGAGCTTTAAACTTCATGTCATCAGTCATTTGTGAACTAAGGTTTAATCTTAAACGGTTAGTCCACAAGTTGTTGTCTTTTGAGCTTTTACCAGTAGCATCTTTTGCATCAAAGTTGTTCATTTGTGTACGAAAGTCAAGACCAAACTGGATTTTATCAGTCATAGTTAGTGTTTCAACTTCATCAATACGCTCTTCTAGCTCATCATTAACATCAAGCTGAGAATTTTTTAGTTCATTAATCTGTTTTTGAAGACTATCTATTTTTGAATTTATATCATCTGATGCATTTGCATTCATAGCTAAAGCTAGAATAGATGCCGCTAAACTTAATTTCATTACTTTTTTCATTTTAAACTCCATCTTTATATACCTGCTGCTTCAGGATGATCAGAATCCGCTGCATGACTTGTTAAATACTTTTTTAAAGCAGTTTTATCTGCATCAGACAATTTGTCTATGCCATATTTTGCCATCTTTTTGTCTTTTTCGAAGACTTTTTCCCACTGTGTTATGGCCTTTGAACTAGCGTTTAAACCAAGTTGAACCGCAAGCTCCTTGCCACCGGCAAATGATAACGTTGCAACAACAGACAAGGCTAAAAATAAACGAAAAATTTTCATTGTTAACTTCCTTAGTAATATAGTGTTGAAATTATATCATAAAGTATTCGTTAATTTTCTTAAACAAATAAAATATATAATCCAGCATTATATAACATTTTTAAACTTGCCCTAAAATCCTCATAAAGAGTTTTAAAATATTTTTAAGAGGTCAAGCCTTTAAACTCTTTCTCAGCCAAGTGCATCATAAATAATTGGATAATTGATCAGAAGCTTCAATTATTTCTTACTACACAAAGAGTGCACGCTCTATAAGTATAATTTTAAGCTAAAGTGCATAAAGGAGTCTATTATGAAACTCAAAGAGTTGTATATGAATTTTTCACATGTAGGTGATTTATTTAAACCACTTTCTTTGCTTATAGCAAGGTTAATAGTTGCTTACGGGTTTTACGAGCCGGCTATGATGAAGTGGAAAAGTATTGAGAATGTTGCTGAGTGGTTTGGCTCAATGGGAATTCCTCTGCCTCTTTTAAATGCTTATATGGCAGCTACAACAGAGATAGTAGGGGTAGTATTGCTCACTTTAGGGCTATTTACAAGGGCTATATCTTTGCCTCTTATAGTTGTGATGATTGTTGCAATTGTAACGGTGCATCTCCCACATGGATTTTCAGCAGGAGAGAATGGTTTTGAGATTCCGCTTTACTATATGATATTTTTATTTATCTTTGTTTCCAACGGAGCAGGGAAGTATAGTTTGGATAGATTGATATTTGGCGAGAAAAATTAGTATAATAAACTATGATTTTTAATTCACGCAGATTATTTTTAAAAAATAGCTTTCTAAGTTCAGTTGTATTTGTTACATGTGGGAGTGAACTCTTTGGTGCTGTTACTCCAATGCAGACTATCTCTATGGTGCAGGGTGATTTATTCCCCTCTACCCCATTGTTCCCACATACTAAAGAGATAAACGCAACTTACTACCTAACTCAGATACTCTCTCACTCCCGTGTCACTGATGAAGATAAAGCTTTTATAAAAGATGGAGTTAAGTGGCTCAATGAAGAGGCGGTTTTAAAGTATAAAAAACTATACTCAGCGCTCTCATGGCAACAGCGGCAGGAGACACTAAAAGATATAGCAGAGACAAATTGGGGAGAGAGTTGGATTAAAACTATTATGAATTATCTGTTTGAAGCTATGCTCGGAGATCCGATTTATGGCGGGAATAAGGGTCAGGTAGGCTGGAAATGGCTAAATCATAAATCTGGATTACCAAGACCAAAAAAGGCACTTTTGTGAAGTATGATATATGTATAGTGGGTAGTGGAGCAGGTGGCTCACCAATAGCTTATGAACTCTCTAAAGCTGGATACAAAGTAATAGTTTTGGAAAAAGGTTCTAATTATAAAGAGGAAGATTTCTCTAAAGATGAGATAGCAGTTAGCAGAAGGTCTCTCTTTACTCCGCTCTTAAAAGATGAGCAACATGTAATAAATGATAGAGAAAAAGATGGCTCTGTAACGAGATATGTAGGTAGTGAATACAACTGGAATTTTTGGAACGGCTCAATGGTTGGGGGCTCTTCAAACCTTATGAGCGGTTATTTTCACAGGATGAAACCGAATGATTTTCGCCTAAAAAGCAAGTTTGGTGAGATAGAAGGGGCGAATGTTGTAGATTGGCCTATAAGCTACAAAGATTTAGAGCCATATTATACAAAGGTTGAGGAACTTATAGGGGTCTCAGGAGATGCTAAAAAACATAAATTTCTAGAGCCTCGCTCAACAAAAAACTTTCCATATCCAATGCTTGAAGTCAATGGTGCTACTAAATGGTTTGATTCTACATGTAGAAGGTTGGGTTATGAGAGTATACCAACTCCAAGAGCTGTTTTATCCCATAATGCACTAGGTAGAAACGGTTGTTCTTATTCTAACTTTTGCGGAAGTTATGGGTGTGCAACAGGGGCTAAGGGGAGTGCAAGAGCTGCACTGCTTCAAAAATGCAATGCAAAGATAGTTACTGATGCTTTTGTTTATAAGCTTGACAGCAATAAACATAAAGTTACTAAAGCACATTACTATGACAAAAATCTTAAAAGTCACACTATTCAGGCGAATATATTTGTAGTTGCTGCCCAGGCAATCGAGACATCAAGACTTCTTTTAAACTCTAAAAATGTACACTTTCCCAAAGGTTTGGCAAACAATAGTGGAGAAGTTGGAAAAAATCTGATTTTTTCTGCGGGAGGAAGTGGCACAGGGAGATTCAGGTTTGAATCGCTGACAGCTGAACAACGAAAAGAGTTAATGGAGCCTGGACTCTTTTTTAACCGTTCCTTGCAGGATTGGTACGAGTACGAACACAGAGAGAAAAAGTACAAAGGCGGGACTATAGACTTTTTATTTGAACATGCAAATATTATAAGTCGTGCCAGCAGAGAGATGTATGGTGACAACGGACATCTTTTATGGGGTAAGGAACTTCAAGAAAAGATACATAAAAATCTTACAACTTCAAGAGTTTTGACATTTGAAGTTTTTAACGACTGGCTGCCAACTGATTACTGCAATGTAACCATAGATGATAAAGTAAAAGATAAATATGGTGTAAAAGTTGGAGCTATAAACCTCTACTCGCATCCCAGGGATGTCGAGGTTGGGGAGTATTTAGCAAAAAAAGCAAGAATTGTTTTGCAGATGATGGGAGCAGAAGATATATCTGTAAATATTTCAGCCTCTCCCCCTCCAAATCTGGTGGCTGGCGGGTGCAGGTTTGGAATAAATCCTAAAACATCAGTTTTGGATTTAAACTGCAAGGCACATGAGCTTAACAATCTTTATGTGACAGATGCTAGTTTTATGCCAACTGGGGGAAGCGTCCCGTATACTTGGACTATTTATGCAAACTCTTTTCGAGTTGCAGATGCTATACTTGACTCACTATATGGTTGAGAAAGCTACTAATCTTCTCCCATTCTACATGTAGAACAAAAGAGTAAATTATTAAGTTAAATCATAATAATACTTCTGATAACTCATAATATATGATATAATAATTCATAATTATGGAGCAACTATGTTTATACAAAGAAATATCAAACCTTACATTTTAGAACTACTAGAATCATTTAAAATTGTAACTATCGCAGGACCGAGACAATCTGGTAAAACTACCCTTAGTAAAGAGATAGCCAAAGAGCTTGGTTTTTCATACTATACAATGGATGATGAGACTATCTTAAAAGCTGCAAAAGATGACCCAATAACTTTTGCAAAACAATTAGCAAAGTCACCTGCTGTCATTGATGAGATACAGATGGCAATAGAGTTAGTAAAAGCGTTAAAAATGGTAGTAGATGAAGAAAACAAAAATGGAATGTTCCTTTTAACAGGGTCTGCTGATTTGTTTAAAATGAGTGCTATCAATGAATCACTCGCGGGAAGAATGGTAAGTGTAAATCTATTTCCTTTTTCTCAATATGAGATACACCATAAAAGTGAGAACTTAATAGATTTGTTATTTAGTGAAGAGGTTTCAGATAGGAACTTTAAAGCAATTAGTGTTGAGGAACAAGTTGAGATAATCGTAAAAGGTGGCTTTGCAGACGTTTATAATAAGTCACAAAGAGTATCTTCTGCTTGGTTTGAGAGTTACATTGCAGCTCGTATTGAGAAGGATTTAAGTCTTATAAAGCGTGTAAGTCAGGAGAACAAGTCTGAGATATTTAAGCTACTCTCACTCCTAGCACACAACAATGCTAATCTTTTAAAATATAACTCCTTATCTCAACATCTAGCTATAAAAGATATGACAGTAAAGTCAGATATAGAGATACTTGAAGCACTATATCTTGTCAAAAGAGTAAATCCCTACTTTACTAACAGAGGTAAAAGAGAAGTTAAAGCTCCTAAAATTCACTTTACAGATACAGGTTTAGCCTCGCATCTTCTGGGTATAGATAAAGAAGCACTGCTTCTAACACAAAGAGAACACCTTGGAAATTTAGTTGAAAACTTTATATATGCAGAGCTTTTAAAACATACAACATATTCTCAAAAAACAACTAAGATTTATCACTATAGAGATGCTGATTATGAGGTTGATTTTGTACTAGAACAGAGTAACACAAATATAATAGGCATAGAAGTAAAATCTTCTACAAATATAAAAAGCTCAGAGCTAAGAGGACTTGTAAAACTAGCCCAGAATAGCGGAGAACTTTTTAGGGGTGGATTTGTTTTTTACATGGGTGAGCATATAATACCGATGCAAAAAGATGGCTATAAATTTTTAGTATTGCCTATATCTCTTCTATTAAACTGATAAAGCTACTAATCTTCTCCCATTCTATTTATGTGTTCAGGCAACTCTTTGCTCGCTGCGGCTCCAAGTTTTTCCAGCTTTTGAAACTGGCTGGTAATGCTTCCTGCACCATGATGCATTTTTGAGTAAGCCTCATCATAGGTTTTTTGTACGGTAACTATCTGTTTTCCAAGCCTCTCGACGCTCTCCACAAACCCTGCAAATTTATCAAACAAAAGGCCGGCTCTTTTTGCTATCTCTTGGGCATTTCTTTGTTGATGTTCATACTTCCAACTGTTTTCAACCGCACGAAGAGAGACCATAAGTGTAGTTGGACCAACTAGGATGATATTTCTTTTAAAAGCATGGTCAAAAAGTGTACTGTCATACTCCATAGCCATTAGCAGAGCAGACT
Source organism: Candidatus Sulfurimonas baltica (assembly GCF_015265455.1). Classification (NCBI taxonomy): domain Bacteria; kingdom Pseudomonadati; phylum Campylobacterota; class Epsilonproteobacteria; order Campylobacterales; family Sulfurimonadaceae; genus Sulfurimonas; species Candidatus Sulfurimonas baltica. Next base: position 108,679 of record NZ_CP054492.1, read on the forward strand.
CAATGGGGACAAACATAAAGATAAAGTCTAGTGTCTCAACACCTTTTAAAGAGGTGTAATCTTTGCCGCTTAACTCCTTGATATGTTTTTTCATAGAGGCTACATGTAGATTGGCAAAACTCTCTCTATCTTTATCATTGTCACATGAACAATACTGCTCATATGCAGTTAGTGAAGTTTTGGCATCTATTATAATATCTCTAGTGTTAGGGAGGTGAACTATTACGTCAGGTCTATAACGACTTCCATCACTCTCATGTTCCAAACTCACTTCACGCTCATACTCTTTTCCTAGTCTTAAGCCTGAGTTTTCAAGAACGCTCTCTAGAATCATCTCTCCCCATACACCTTGAGTCTTACTCTCCCCCTTTAATGCTTTGGTAAGATTTTTAGTATCTTGACTCATTTGATGGTTTATCTCTTTGATGCTTTTTATCTCTGCTTGAAGCATTGAACGGTCTTTCGCCTCTTTAATGTAAACATCATCAATCTGCTTTTTAAACTCGTTGAACTGCTCTCTCATAGGGTTTATCATCTTGCTTATGTTTTCTTGGTTTTGAGTAGAGAACTTTTGTGAATTAGATTCGAGTATCTTGTCTGCTAACTCTTTAAACTCAAGCTTCATCTGCTCTTTATTTTTCTCAAGCAAATCTATTTTCTCTTGACTCATCTGGTTTATACCGTTTATCCGCTCATGCAAAACAGCATTTTCATTTGAGAGTGCTGCAACTTTTTTAGTCTCTTCATCAAGAGAGTTTTGCATACCCTTAATTACAATAATCCAAAGAGCTAGTACGCCAAATATCATCCCAATAATTACATAAAAAGCTTCAATCATTTAAACTCATTATTTCATAGAACTGCCGCATTTTCCCGCAGCACACTTCATGACAGCTTCTTTTGGAATCTCTTTTGGAGCTTCTTTTTTTGGTTTGGGTTCATTCATTGAGGCACCGCATTTGCCAGCAGCGCATTTCATTACAGCTTCTTTTGGAGCTTCTTTTTTAGGTTTAGGCTCATTCATCGAAGCACCACATTTTCCGGCAGCACATTTCATGGCAGGTGCTGCCCCACATTTCCCTGTTCCACATTTTAAAATAAGCTTGATGCCGTCAGGGTCACGGACACAATCATACGCTTCTTTCGTTGTCTTTGCTTGCATTACACAATCTTTTCGTGAGTCTTTTTCACGCATCTGAGAGAGTATATTGTTTTTCTTTTTAGCTAAAGCGGAGTTACCGTCAAACATATTTGCACCACATTTTCCAGCACCACATTTCATACCCGGAGCAGCTTTGCTCTCTTCTTTTTTTTCACCACACCCGCTTAGTAGAAGCAGCGCTAGTGAAATAAATAAAATTATTTTAATTTTCATCATTTTTCTTCCCCGATATTTTCAAGTTCTCTTTTTTTATTTGAGAGTTCTTTTTTTGCATACAGCTCATATAAAATAGGGATAATTATCAAGCTTAGTATAGCAGAAGATATAGCTCCTCCTAGCATAGGTGCAGCAATTCTCTGCATTACTTCACTCCCCACACCATGTGAATACATGATTGGAGCAAGTCCGGCAAGAAGTGAAAATACTGTCATAAGTTTTGGTCTGACTCTTTGAACGGCACCCTCATATATTGCTTTGTTTAAGTGCACCAGATTAAATTCATTGCCATGCTTCTCTTTAGACTCATGGACGCTCTCTTGAAGGTAAACAATCATAACAATTGCGGTTTCAGCTGCCACACCAAGGAGTGCCAAAAAGCCGACAATTACGGCTATACTCATAGCAAAGTTCAACATATCTATGTAGATTAAGCCCCCTAGTAGAGCAAAAGGGAGGGTTAAAAATACAATAAGAGTTGGAACCATCTCTTTGAGCGCAAAATATATAAGAACTAAAATACTAAGTAAAACAGCAGGTATAATCCATACTATTTTAGCCATAGCTGACTCTAGATACTCAGATTGCCCAGCCCACTCTACGTAATAGCCCGAATCAAAATCAATCTCATCAATTAGTTTTTGAGCTTGTGCTTTGTATTCCGATGCTGTAACCCCGTCATTTGGTGTAATGTACACAAATGTAACAGGAGTTGCCATTTCAGACTTTATTACAGAAGCACTTTGTCTGTACCCAACTTCTGCAAAAGTAGATAGTGGGACAAAGCCAAGTTTAGTTTTAATCTGAATATCTTTAATGCTATCAATTGAACGTCTCTCGCTCTCATCTAAACGCAGAGTGATAGGGTAACGCTCTAGACCTTTATACATAGTAGAGATTTTCATACCGCCAATAGCTAAAGATGTATACTCAAGCAGTGCATCTTTTGCTAAGCCATAACGTTGAAGAGCCTCTTCGTCTATCTCTATATCTACATAATATCCTGCACTTGCCTGATCGGCAAAAACAGAGAGAGTCTTATTGAAGCCACGAAGTTTATCCTCGATTATTTTTCCATATTTTTGAAGTCCGTCTGGAGTTTGACCGTAGAGTTTAATTCCTAGAGGTGTACGAATACCGCTTAAAAGCATATCTATACGTCCACGAATAGGGTAAGTCCATGAGTTTACAAGCCCAGGGATTTGAAGAGCTGCTTCCATCTCTTCTCTTAATTTTGTATATGTCATTCCCTCTCGCCACTCACTTTGGGGTTTAAGAGTTATTATAGTCTCCAACATTCCTAAAGGTGCAGGGTCTGTAGCAGTACTAGCACGTCCACCTTTTCCAAAAACAGTCTCAACCTCAGGGAATGATTTGATAATCTTGTCTGTTTTTTGTGTTAAAGCTTTTGACTGGTCTATAGAGATTCCATAGGGAGTTACAGGCATATACATAAAGCTTTGCTCATTAAGCATAGGCATAAATTCCCATTTTAAATTTTTGTAAAGCGGGTACATGTAACCTAGTGAAGCGACAACAAGAATAATAACAAGATATTTGAGCTTTAGTCCATAAACAATTATGGGGTGATAAAGCCATATAAAAAATCTGTTTAGCGGATTTTTATTTTCCGGTAAGATTTTCCCTTTTACAAAATATATCATAAGAACAGGTACAAGGGTGATACTTAAGATTGCTCCTGCTCCCATTGTAAATGTTTTTGTAAATGCAAGAGGAGTAAAAAGCAGACCCTCTTGACCTGAGAGAGCGAATATAGGGAAAAATGAGACAACAATAAGTGCCAAAGCAAAAAAGATTGGGCGGCCAACAAGTTGAGAAGACTTTAAAATGACATCAATTCTCTCTTGGTTTGTTGGCAACCTATTGTGTTTAGTCTCAAACTTATGCAACATTTTATGGGCATTTTCTATCATAACAATAGAGGCATCTACCATCGCTCCAATAGCAATAGCAATTCCCCCTAGAGACATAATATTTGAGCCAATATTAAACAAGTGCATTAGTAGAAAAGTTACACCAACTGTTAAAGGAAGTATTATTAAAACAATAAGAGATGAGCGAAAGTGCATCAAAAATAGACCAATAATGACGACAACTATTATGCTCTCTTCTATAAGTGTACTCTTTAGTGTTTCTACAGCTTTTTCTATTAAAGACGAGCGATCGTAAACAGTAACAACATCAACATCATCAACCTTTAGCTCTTTCATTTTTTTGTCTATACGTTTTATTGCCGAGTAAACATCTTCTCCGTAGCGCAGCAGTACAATACCGCCAACAACTTCACCCTCACCGTTTAAATCTGCTACGCCACGCCTAGCTGCCGGTGTAAGTTCAACTCGTGCAATATCACCGAGTGTAACGGCAACGCCACCTTTTTGAGTTACAACAAGCCTTCTGATATCATCCAAATCTTGAACATAGCCCTTGGCCTGAACCATCCACTCAAAACCATTTTCTATTACTATCCGTCCGCCTGTATCGTTATTGTTTGCTTTTAGAACTTGTGCAACATCATTTATGCTTAAGTCGTACCTAATAAGATTGTCATTGTTTACGCTTACTTGGTAGGTCGGTACAAAGCCGCCTATGGAAGCAACTTCAGAGACACCGTCTACACCCATAAGTGCATATTTGTAATAGTAGTCTTGAAGAGTTCTAAGCTGTGCCAGATTTTTTGTTTTTGATGTTAGTGCATACTCATAAGCCCAGCCAACACCCGAAGCATCAGGACCAAGTGAAACGGCCATTGATGGAGGGAGTTGTGACTGTATAGCGGAGAGTTGCTCAAGTACACGGCTTCTTGCCCAGTAAAGATCAGTCCCCTCTTTAAAAATAATATAGATAAGACCGTTTTCATAAGTAGAGTATCCACGAACTGTGTCAATATCTGCAATTGCCAAAAATTGAGAAACTAGAGGGTACGTCCCTTGATCTTCTATAATCTCAGGAGATTGACCTGGCCAATTTATCTGCACAATTGCTTGTGGAGGAGACAAATCTGGTAGTGCATCAAGCGGAGTGTTCTTTATGGAATAGTAAGACCCCATTGACAAAAAGAGTGTCATCATAAGTATTAAAAATTTATTTTTAATACTGAATTCTATTAGTTTTTCAATCATTTTGATTTCCTAATATAGTGAATTTATCTGAGCATCTGAATCCATCATAAACAGAGCATTGTTGACAACTTCATCACCTTCATTAAGACCACTTACAATTGCGTATGTGTTAGCGTCAATTATTTTAGCTTCTACTTCTATAGGCTCATATTCACCCTCATATTCGCCAACCATAAAGACATAGTGAGTTCCGCTTTTACGAATAACTGCTGTTGATGGTAAGACAAGCTGTGATTTCTCATCTATAAGTGAAATAACGTTGGCGTACATTCCCGGAAATAGGTTGTGCGCTTCGTTATCTACTCTCAAACGAAGAGTCAGAGTAGCTACTTTTGGGTCAAGCTGCGGGTAAAGAAGTTTATTGCTAGTTTTGTAAACCTTCTCCAACCCTTTAAAAGTAAGTTCATAGCTAGAAGTAGTTGAGAGTCTTGCTCTCTCCTCTTCAAAGAGTTTTGTCTCAACCCAAACTTCATCAAGGTTAACTATCTGAAAAAGTTTTTGCTTTGCATTGAAAGCAGCCCCTTTGTCAACGCTTTTAATAAATACATAACCATCTATAGGGGAGTAAATAGTAGTATTTGGTGAGACCTTTGTTCCGTCAATAACCTCGTTTACCTCTTTGTCGCTTATTCCAAGGAGTTGTAGTTTAAGTTTTGAACTCTCCAGCATCCCTTTATTTGGACGTTGTTTTATATACTTAAATGTATTTAGATACTCATCTTTTGCTTTAAATACTTCAGGAGAATATACGGTAGCTAGTGCCTCCCCTTTTTTTACCTTTTTATATATTTTATCGGCATATAATTCAACAATATAGCCACCAAAGCGAGGTGATATGTCGTATTTACGACTCTCATCCGTCATTACATAACCGTAGTTTTTAATTCGTTGGCTATTAGTCTCTTTTTTTACCTTTATGGTCTGTACACTAAAAAGTTGTTTTACAGTTGCATCTTTTGCAACAAGCAGTAAAGGTAATACCAGTAAAAATAGTTTTAATTTTGTCTTCATTTTAACTCTCCTGAAAGGGCAGAAATTTTTGCTATGTTGCGGTTATATGAGGCTACAGCAGCTATGCTTGTTTGTTCGAGCTTTAGCTTTTTAATTAAGATATCTATATATTTAAACAAATCTCCACCTGTCGCAATAGATGATGACGTTAATTCAAACATATGTTCTATTTGAGGAAGAGCCTCATTTTGAATTATATGGTAGATTTCATAAGCAGACTTCATCTGCAAATAGGCAGTTTTAAAATCTGCCTCGACAGATATTTTTGTATCTTCTTTTAAGCTATGAGCTACAAGTGCTGATTTTCTTGCCTGCTCTTCTTTGTAGTCTTCTGTTGAGTATATTGGAAGATTTATCCCAATACCAAAAGTCATAAAGTCGTCAAAGTTATTCCTAAATGAGTACGCTGCTAAAACATTGACATCCGGATAGTTCTCTGCTTTGGCACTCTCAACAATAGCGTTGCTCTTTTGAATCTGTTTATCACTTAAAGAGAGAGCAGTGTTATTTGTTAATCCTACATGTAAGCTCTCCATATCCGGCATTTTCTTAATACTAAGGGATAAGTTAAGCTTTTTTATTTCAAAAGATGCAAGATAGGATAATTTTGCATATGATGAATATATTTTTGCATTTAAAGTGCTTTTTTGAATACGAAGATCGGAGAGAGTTAGCTCAGCTGACATAATCCCAATATGTTGGTTTCCGGAGGTAGCAGTGTAAGATTGAAAAAGTTCAATATTTTGTTTTGTTAACTCCTCGTAAGAAACTATTGTTTTGTAAAGACTCTCAAGCTCCCAAATAGTGTAAGCCTGATTTTTTATCTCATTTACCAATGTTACTTTGGCTTGTGTCAAGTTTGTAGATAAAACCTCTTTTTCAGCCAAAGAAATATTTTTCAACTTATCTCTTTTGCCGTAATATGGAAGCTTTTGTTGCAAGGTTAAAATCTTTTGACTCATAGCCTGCGATTCATCTAAAGTGTTTTGTGAAAAAGAGAGAGAGGGGTTTGGAAGCTGATCGGAAATATCTATGCTAGAGTTATTTACTGCTATACGGTTTGCAATAGACTCCAAAGAGGGGTTTTTATCTAGTGCTTTAGATATTGCCTCATCAAGGGTCATTCCGTAAAGACTTGAAGCCAGAATAAATGGTTTCTTATCTAATGCTTTAGATATCGCCTCTTCAAGAGTCAATCCGTAAAGGCTTGAAACCAGAATAAATAGTGCTAAAAGCAATTTTTTCATATAAATCCTTTAAAAATTCAAAGAGGTTTTAACACGTGACTTTTTACCAGCACTCGGCGTTATAAAGATATGTAACTGCCATGTTCCACCCATAGAGAGGTTTACAGTAGTTTCAAATTTTCCATTTCCCAAATCTTTTGCATCAGCTTTTGATTCCATCGCTGGCATTCCAGGCATCGCAGGCATAAAGGCTTTTACACTTACTTTTACATCTTTATCTTTTGGTGTAATATCAAGAATAAGAGTATTTGAGCCTGTAGTAAGTGGTTTGTCAGAACTGATAATTACTTCAGTCGTTGTGTTTTTTGCAGATTGTTCAAAAGCTGCAGCTTGCAAGAGAGTAGCACTTAACATTAAGGCTAGTAAAGCAATTAATATTTTTTTCATGATTTGTCCTTTTTAATGTTTTGAATTGTACCATACTGTATGTGCAGAGAGTGTGTAGAGTTCAGTATGTCTTGTGTATAATTGCACCATGAATAAGATTAAACTAATCGCAATAAATGACTCAAATAGAGCATCTTTAGAGATTTACCACAAGCTAAGAGAGAACGCTTTTACAAAGGACAACAGTTTTATAGCAGACTCTCCCAAGGTGGTAAATATACTCTTAAAGACAGACATAGAAGTAAAGAGTATTCTTGCCACACAAGAGTACTATGATGAGTTTGAAGAGCTGATATCCTTAAAAAAAATCCCCGAACTTTTTGTTATAAAAAAAGATGAGATGGAGAAAATAATCGGACACAAAATACACCATAACTGTATGATGCACGGAATTCGTCCAGATGACACTTCGCTTGAGAATATGGGTGAGAATATAATAATGTTAGATGAGATTACATCAACTGAAAATGTCGGCTCAATTGCTAGAAGCGCGGCCGCACTCGGAGTTACTTCATATATGCTTCCAAAACAGGCTCCACACCCATATTCACGCAGAGCGCTTAGAGTATCTATGGGGCATATTAGTAAGCTACATGTGCATATTTATGATGATATATTTTTCACACTAAGCTCTTTAAAAGCTGATGGATATAAAATATTTGGAGCTGAGGTAACAAAAAATTCTACCCCACTAATGGAAGTGAAAATTCCTAAAAAGTGGGTACTTTTGATGGGTCACGAGGGGAAAGGTTTAAGCGAAGAAATTATCGAGATGTGTGATGAGGTAGTAGAGATTGAAATGATGGATGATGTCAGAAGTTTCAATGTTGGTATTGCCGCATCAATACTTATGTATCAGTTTAAAAATAGCACAAATCGAATATAATCTGTTAAGCTATTAATGTATAGGAGATAAGATTATGCAAAATGTATATTTGGGACGTCAGCCAATTTTAGATTTATATGGCAAACTTAACTCTTATGAGATTTTATACAGGGGTGAATATGAGCAAAACAAAGGGGTTAATAACCGCTTTGTTAGTGCCGCCGTTATATGTAGTGTTTTAAATAAATTTGGGACACATGCAGTACTGGGTAGTCGAAAAGCATTCGCAAAAGTAGATGAAAAATTTTTAATGAGTGATATGATTTTCACAATTCCAAGTCAGTTTTTCATATTTTCAATAGTTGAAGCTGATGTTAATGAGAGAGTTGTTGAGAGGTGTGAGCAGCTAAAAGAGAGAGGTTATGAACTGGCTATAAATGATATAACATTTGATGAAGATAATTTAAATAAATATTCATCAATACTCTCAACCCTTTCGTATGTTAAAATAAATTTTGACAAAACATTTAAAGATGATGAGTATGTAAAAAATATAATATCAGGGCTTAAAGATAACAATATCAAAGTGGTTGCTACAAAAATAGAAAATGATGAGAAGTATTTGTTTGCTAAAAGTCTAGGGTGTGAATTATTTCAGGGTTACTTTTTTGCAAAACCTAAAATATTAGAAAGTGAAAAGCATGACCCTTCACAAATGAATATATTAAAACTTTATAGCTTACTTATGGAAGATACCAATATAGACGAAATCACGTCAGAGTTTGAAAAAAATCACGCCCTTACTATTCAGTTGCTGCGGTATATCAACTCTAGTGCATTTCATTTTAAGGATAAAATCTCTTCAATTCACCATATTTTGACACTTGTCGGAAGAACACCTCTTGCTCAGTGGTTAATGCTTATGATATATTCGAAGTCTGTTGCTAAAAAAGGTGATATTTCACCTTTATTGTTGATGGTAAAACACCGTACGGATTTAATGCAGACAATTTTCAAAAAAATAGAACCTTACTCAAGAAGCAATGTTTTAGGACAGGCATATTTTGTTGGAGTATTGTCTCTTATAGATACTGTATTTGGAGAAAAGCTAGAGAAAATATTAGATGATATGAATGTGGATGATACTACAAAATTGGCTCTACTTGATGATGGTGGTCTTCTAGGGGAGATATATGCTTTGGTTAGGGATGTTGAGCAATTTAAGACAAAAAACATAACCCTCTTTGAAAAAAAACATAATTTAGAAAATAATACAATTGAGCGCTTAATGTTTGATAGCATGAGCGAAGTAACAGCATTTGAAAATGCATTTTGTTCAATATAAAGGTTAAATATGGATGGTACAAAACGGGTAAATATTAGAAGCGGAATAAGTGTGGCAATTGTCCTTAAAGAGGATCAGGAGAGCGGGCGTCTGACAGATGGAATTGTCCGTGATATTTTAACAAAATCTCCAACTCACCCTCATGGGATTAAAGTCCGCCTTATGAGTCGTGAAGTTGGAAGAGTAAAGGTAATATACTAATGAATGAAACAGATTTTTCAAATCTTCCTTTATCAAAGGAGATGCTTCATAACCTAAATGAAATTGGTTATAAAGAGATGACCCCTATTCAAGCAGAGAGTTTGCCTTTTATTTTGGATGGCAGAGACGTGATTGCTCAGGCTAAAACAGGAAGCGGTAAAACAGCTGCTTTTGGGATAGGCCTACTTCAGAAGCTTCAAGTTAAAAAGTTTAGAGTTCAGACTCTTATATTGTGTCCAACCAGAGAGTTAGCTGATCAGGTTGCAAAAGAGCTTCGCACACTTGCAAGATTCGCTCACAATATAAAGATTTTAACACTTTGCGGTGGAAGTGCTTTTGGACCGCAGCTTGGCTCACTTCGTCACGGAGCACATATAGTTGTCGGAACTCCTGGGAGAATTTTAAAACATCTAAAAAAAGAGACACTATCTCTTGAAGACATGGATACTCTTGTTCTTGACGAGGCTGACAGAATGTTGGATATGGGCTTTAGTGAAGAGATAAATGAAGTTTTGGGGTTTGCTCCAAAAGAGAAACAGACACTTCTTTTTTCAGCTACTTACACAGATGAGATTATGGGCATAAGTGCAACTTTGCAAAAAGACGCGGTTAATGTTAAAACAATCTCTACTGAAATTGCAAACAGTATAGTTGAGAGATTTTATGAGGTTCAAAACTCTCAAAAAATAGATACTTTAGTAGATATTTTCAGCACTTTTAAACCTGAAAACGTTATAGTCTTTGCAAACACAAAAGTAGAAGTTCAAGAAATCGCAGAGACTCTTCAAAAAAGAAAAATTGACGCATTGGCAATTCACGGGGATTTGGAGCAGTACGAGAGAAACGATGTGTTAGTTCAGTTTGCTAACAAAAGCTGCCCAGTGTTAGTAGCAACTGATGTAGCAGCAAGAGGGCTTGATATAAAAGAGCTCTCAATGGTCGTAAACTATGATGTTCCTCACGGAGAAGAGACCTATACTCACCGCATTGGCAGAACTGGGCGAGCAGGAAAAGAGGGTTTGGCTTTCACACTTTTTACTGCGTATGAGGCTGACAAAGCATATGAGTATAAAAATGGGAGCCGTCTTTTTGAAGATGTGGGCGAGCTAAAATCTGCAGTCGGCTTTACAATGAAACCGCCATATATCACACTTGTTATAGAGGGTGGAAAAAAAGACAAAGTCCGTGCAGGAGATTTACTTGGTGCATTAACGGGAGAGGCTGGACTTACCGGCAGCTCAATCGGCAAGATAGATATTTACGAAAGACAGAGTTACGTTGCAATAGAGAGTAAAAAAATAGACGAGGCTCATGAGAAGCTAAAAAATGGAAAAATCAAAGGTAAAAAGTTTTCGGTTTGGATTCTCTAAAATATATAAACCACTACTCTGAGGCTACAAAGAAACAGGTGCATGAGCTAATCAAACAAGACAAGTTAGCGCACCACCTTTTAAAAAAATATCCGAATCCACATGTCATAAAAAATGACAAGACTCTTTTTTCATATGTAAATGAATTGAAAAACACTCATATGAAAAAAGTAGCTCCTCTTAGCAAAGTTCTTTATGACGGGAAGATAAATGTTATTCACAATGCTTTGGGTACTCACCACTTTGTCTCGAGGGTTCAGGGCTCGAAGCTTAAATCTAAAAATGAGATTCGCATAGCTTCAATGTTTAAAAGTGTGCCCGAAGAGTTTTTGCAGATGATAGCTGTCCATGAGTTGGCACATTTTAAAGAGAAAGAGCATAACAAGGCATTTTATAAACTGTGTGAGTATATGCAACCTAATTATCATCAGATAGAGTTTGATGTGAGACTCTACTTAACGCAAATCGATATAAAAGGTAAACTAGAGGAGTGGTCTTAATCCTCTAGTTTTTCTATTTTTTGTTCATAATTTATATTTATCTCATCTAGCTCAGATTGTGCAGTTTCTAAAAGCTCAAACTTCTCTTCGACTTCACTCTCCTGAGTTGAGACAAGTTTGGAAAGCTCCATAAGTTTAGCGCTCTCGCCACTGTTTGAGACCTCTATCAGCTTTTTATGGTTATTATCCAAAAGCTCCTCTATCTTAATAATTTCGTTCTCTAGCTTTTCAACTTTTTTTTTCAAAGGTGATGTTATGGAATTTCTCTCACGAACTAGCTCAGCCTTTAGTTTTTTATTATCTTTGTTGTTCGCTTTTGGTTTTTGTTTCTCACTCTCTACGGCTTCCTCTTCTTCCCAGCCTATTTTCTCTAAAAAGAGGTCGTAGCCGCCATCAAAATACTCTGCACCATTTTTTGCAAAGATAATAAGTCTGTCACAAACACGTCGAAGCAGCTCTTCTGAGTGAGTAACAATAATAACTGAGCCTTTAAAGTTTTTAATTGCTTTTGTCAGTGCCTCAATAGAATCCATATCTAAGTGGTTTGTAGGCTCATCAAGAAAGAGTAGGTTTACGTTACGAGCCAATATCTGCCCTAGCATTACACGACTTTTTTCTCCTCCAGATAGAAGTGAGACTTTTTTATCTGCAGCATCTCCGCTAAACATCATCGCCCCGCTAATACTTCTTATAACTTGTGTTGAGAGTTTAGTGTTAGCTGAGTGAATCTCATCCATAACAGTGCTGTTTGGGTGCAGACGAGAAATGTTTGTTTGACCAAAATGGGCAAAAGTTGTGCTGGTGTGCATATTTACTTCGCCATGGAGTTGTTTTAGCTCACCGGCAATTGTGTTTAAAAGAGTTGATTTACCTTTACCGTTTTTTCCGATAATTCCAAGACACTCACCTTTTTCAAGGGTAAAAGAGATGTCTTTAAAAAGGATGTTATCGGGCGTATAGCCAAAGCTCAGATTTTTTACATCAAGGAGAACTTTAGCAGGAGTCTCTTTAAAGTTAAAATCAAATTTCAAACTTGCATCAAATCCCAAATCATCGAGTAGCTCCATCTTCTCCAACTGTTTTACCTTAGACTGAGCAAGCGCAGCTGTTGATGCACGCGCTTTGTTGCGAGCGATAAAATCCTCCAACTCTTTTACTTTTTTATCTTGTGCTATTTTTTGTTTTTCATATAGCTCGTCGTTGGCTTGGAGCTGCTCGTAGTATTTGTGGGTGTCGCCGGGTATAACTCTTAGAGTCTTGCGTACTATCCCCATAGTATGTGTAGTAACAGCATCCATAAAATTGCGGTCGTGTGTTATAAGTATAACTTCACCCTCAAAAGCTCGTAAAAATGCTTTCAACCATCTCAAAGAGAGAATATCAAGGTAGTTGGTAGGTTCATCAAGGAGTAGCAGATTCGGTTCTGTCACTAGAAGCTTTGCGAGGTTTATTCTTATTTGATATCCACCGGAAAAAGAGAGAGGGTTTTTCTCTAAATCCTCTTGAACGAAACCTAATCCGAACAGAATTTTCTCAACCCTATAGACATCATACTTCATATCCTCTTCAAGCGCCAATGCAGCCTCTTCTCTTAGAGTGCTCTCGCTAAACTCTAAATGCTGTTTTAGCGTACCGATTTTGTACCCCTTTGGTATTATAACATCACCGCTGTCTGGACTCTCTTCGCCTAATATAATTTTGAACAGGGTAGACTTGCCGCTACCGTTTCGACCCACCAAACCAACTCTGTTGCCGGAGTTTAGTTTAAAGTTAAGGTTGCTGAAAAGCTCTTGTGAAGAGAAGCTTTTTGAGATATTGATTAGTTGTATCATAATGTTCTTTTGCTATTTAAAATTTTTTGTATTATATCAGGTTGTCTTTATAAACAAAGTATATTTGACATATGAAATTAATTAAGTTAAGTTTGCATATAATAATATTTTTATTTTTATATGTTAAGAAAATTATTATAAATAGGACAATTAATGAACACTTCAACTCTTCAAAATGTTGCACTCTCTAACTTATGGCAACTTGTTATTTTTGTAGCATCATTTGCTATAGAGACCTTTTTCCTTGGCTTTTCAATAGTTGTTGTTGCACTAACAGCTGTACATATTTCACTGGCACTATATTTAAGGTCTCAGCTGATGATAGTAAAGAGTGCTATTGATGAATTAAATAAAACAATCACGAAAGCATCTTTGGGCGACTTTGATGTTGTAGCACAAGTCGTTGGTGATGGTGAAATTAAAGAACTATCGACTGAGTTCAACTCACTTTTGGCACAATTTACGTTTTATATGAAAGAAACAATGAAAGCTATTGATGTAGCTGTAGACATAAATGCCTCTTATTATGCAAAAACTGACGGGTTAAATCCAGCTCTTGCTAACGCTGTTGAGGCTATCAATAAATCAGTTGTAGATATAGAAAAAAGTTATAAACTTCAAGTTCGTGGTGATTTTACACAAAAACTTCATAGCTTAGGCGGTGGTTTGTCACAAAGTTTAAAAGTTATTCAAGATAGTATTTTACGTAATCTCGAAGAAGTTAAAAAGATAACTGACATGTCCAAAGAGACATCAAATAAAGCAAGTAATAGTAGTAGTTCTATGGAGGATGTATCAGCTCTTTTTAGAGAGTTGATTGAAAAAATTGATTCATCCCATGACAGCATAGGGGCATTAACAGCACGTTCTAATGAGATTTCCACTATCGCCGACCTTATCAAAGATATTGCCGAGCAGACAAACCTGCTTGCACTAAATGCTGCTATTGAGGCTGCACGTGCAGGTGAGCATGGTCGAGGTTTCGCAGTAGTTGCTGATGAAGTGAGAAAGCTTGCAGAGCGAACTCAAAAAGCTACACAAGAGATATCTATTACTATTTCAACTCTTCAACAAGAGACACAAGAGATTCAATCAAATTCAGAGGAGATGTCAACAATTGCTCAAAATGTAACCAGCAGTATAGATGATTTTTCTACTACATTGGATGGTTTTGAAGTTGATGCTAAAGAGTCTGCTGACTACACAGGATACATAGGTGGTTCACTATTTATGGTACTTATAAAAATCGATCATATTTTATTTAAATCAAATGCTTATGCAACAATTGTTGCAGGCAATAGTGATGCAAAATTTGTTGATCACCATAATTGTCGCCTTGGAAAGTGGTACGAAAATGATGGTAAAAAACAGTATGGCAATACAAATGGTTACGCTCTGATTGATGCTCCTCATTCTAAAGTTCATCAAAATGTACTAAAGAATATGGAGTTTGTTAAAAATGGCACGGCACTGAATCAAGTAAACGAAGATGCAATCATTAATAATTTTATAGACATGGAAAAAGAGAGTGAAAAACTTTTTGGTATTCTTGACGGTATTGTTCACGAGTTGGACCCATCTTTTAAATAGATTTTATAATTAATTAAACATACAAGAGCGAGAAATATTCTCGCTCATCTATCCCCCATTACATCAAACCCATATAATTTTCTCTTTCATCATTAATCCTTCAAGTTTTATATATGTTTTATTAAGAGAGATAAATTAGAGTAATTGCTCTTGACATTTAATATATTTGTTGGCTATACTTTTAGAGTAATTACACTAATACAAGAAAAAAGGATAGAAAAATGAAAGTATTAACTTCATTAGTAGTAGCAAGTATCGTAGGTGTTTCAGGATTGTTCGGTTCTAATTTTAATGTAGACCCATCACACACAAATGTAGGTTTTAAAGTAAAACACATGATGATTTCAAATGTTAATGGTAAGTTCAATAGCTTTGAAGGGACATTTTCTATAGATGATTCAACAAAGAAGTTCACAAAAATAGATGCAAAAGTTAAAGTTGCCTCTATTTCGACAGAAAATGAAGATAGAGATAAGCATTTAAGAAGTGCAGATTTTTTTGATGTTGAAAAATATCCGCAGATGAAACTAAAACTAGTTGAGCATAATGGAGATACGGCATTAGTTGAACTAACCATTAAGGATGTTACTAAAACAATCAAGATGGATGTTGAAGATATAAGCGGTATGGTTAAAGACCCATGGGGAAATGTTCGTACAGGATTTGTTTTAGAGGGTAAAATAGATAGACAAGAGTTTAATATAAAGTTCAGCAAGTTAATTGAAACTGGTGCTCTTATGGTTGGAAATGATGTTAAAATCATCATCGAAGCAGAGGGAATTTTAACTAAATAGTATGTATAATAGCCCTCCTAAAAGAGGGCTAAAAAAGGATTTTTTTTGAAAATTATCAAAGCAGTTTTGCTTATAATCGCATTGACAACATTGTTACATGCCAAATCACCATTTACTCTCACCGGCGTTAAATCTTACTACCCAGTAGTTGAACTTCATAGCGACAGAATAGATAAAAAATATAAAAAGATTGTTTTGGACTCGTTGATTGAGATGTCAAATGAGCTAGGCGTTAACACAAATAATTTTTCTTCCCGCTCTTTAACATTTTTAATAAATTATATAAGTGTCGGAGATATTCTTGCTTTAAAAGTATCTCTTGTTTTGGGTGAAGATGTAATGCGTTTGGATACAAAAGATGAGATTTTTGTTCTCGCATATGCAAAGAGTCGTATATTTGTTGTAGAAAATATTGAAGATGATTTAATGGACAACGTAGAAGATTTGCTTGAAGAGTTTGCAGAACAATACAGAGAGGATCAACTATGAAAAATCTAGTTTTACTGTTGTTATTGACAACGCTATTATCCGCACAAGAGTATAGAGAATTCGCTCACAAAATGGGTTATGAGACCTCATATGAGAGAGCTATGGAAAAAGCAAAAAAAGAGAATAAAAATATAATGTTTTTTATGATAACAAACTATTGCCCATGGTGTAGTAAAATGGAAAAAAGGGTGCTCTCAAATTTAGATGTCGACAAAACTTTAAAAGCTAAATTTATTCCACTTATTTTAAACAAAGAAGAGAAAAACTTCCCAAAAGAGTTTGATGTTGCCGGAAGTCCCGTTACGTATCTAATAGAACAAAATCAAGAAAAAGTTTACGATAAGAGACTTGGGTATATGAATAAAAAAGAGTTTTTAAATTTTATAAAATAAGAGTAAATATGAGTACAAAAAAGAAAATTTTGCAAGCAGCTTTGGTGTTGTTCAATGAGGGAAACACTCAAATGGCAACAACAAATCATATTGCAAAAGCTATAAATATAAGCCCCGGCAATTTGCATTATCACTACAATAACCGAGAAGAGATAATTAGAGTTTTATATAAACAGATGAGAAAAGAGATGTCTCTACCTGTGGAAGCTCTGCCAAAAACAATTTTAGAGTTAAATAAACATCAAGAAGATTTATTAAATATTTTATGGGAGTATAGATTCTTTTATAAGGAGCTGCTTTTCCTTTTTTCCCGCGATGCAGATCTGGAGAAAATGTATGTTGAAGACAACTTGAAACATCGCCAAAGAGTTATAAAGTCAGTTGAGAGTTTTATAGAAAATGGGGAGATAGAACTGATAAATGGACAAAAAATAGATTATATTGCCGACTCTATTTTGATGATAACGCAGTTTTATTTTTCATACCTAAAAACACTTGGAAAAGATATTGACAAGAACAGTGTTAAAGAGAGTATAGACTATGTCAACGGTGTCTTTAGACCATATTTAACTAAAAAAGCTATTCAAAATCTCAAATTAGACTAAGTCCTATCTTCCCTTTTTCACTATCTATTGATATTACCTCTATTTGAGGAAGATACTGGTTTAGTGCAAGAATTTCAAGGGGGTGGGAAATTCTTTTTTCACTCATTTTTGATATATGAATCATCCCGTCATTCTTGAGTCCAATATCTACAAATGCACCAAAGTCAGCGATGTTGCGGACAACACCAGATACAAAACTCCCAACACTAAGCATTTTAATATCTGTAACGCCATCTTTAAAAGGAATAGGTGGTAAATCCTCTCTTGGGTCAAAGCCCGGCTTACTAAGCTCTTTAATGATATCTTTTAGTGTCTCTTCTCCTACATGTAGCTCCTGAGATTTTGTTTTTGTATCTATCGAGCTTAACTCTAAAGCGCTCAATTTTTTCGCAATATCATAACTCTCAGGATGAATACCGCTGTTGTCAAATACACTTTTCCCATTTTTTATACGTACAAATCCTGCAGCTTGCTCATAGGCTTTTTTTCCGAGCCCTTTTACTTTTAAAAGCTGCTCTTTCGTTTTAAAGAGACCATTCTCCTCTCTAAAAGCAATTATATTTTGAGCCACTTTTGCACCGACTCCTGCAACATAAGCAAGAAGAGAAGCGGAAGCGGAGTTTATGTCAACACCTACTCTGTTTACAAGGTCTTGCGTAACATCTGTTAATTTTTTCTCTAAAAGTTTTTGGTCAACATCATGTTGATACTGCCCGATGCCTAAAGATTTTGGATCTATTTTAACTAGTGCTGCCATAGGGTCTTGCAATCTTCCGGCAATAGAGATTGCACCTCTTATTGTGACATCAAGGTTTGGGTACTCCTGAGCGGCTATTTTTGAAGCAGAGTAAACAGATGCACCTGCTTCAGAGACAACCGTGTAGTTTAGTTTTGCATTTTCTTCTTTATTTATGCGGGCAAAAAACTCTTGTGTTTCACGAGAAGCTGTCCCGTTTCCAATAGCAACACCTGTTATGTTATACTTTTTTGTTAGTGTTAGTACCTTGTTTTTAGAATTTTCATAATCTTTTTTTGGCTCAGTTGGGTAGATTACGGCAGACTCAAGATAATTTCCGTTTTCATCAATAACAGCTAGTTTACATCCACTAACAAAAGCAGGGTCAACACCAAGAAGAACCCTTTTAGTAACTGGAGGAGTCATAAGAAGCTGATTTAGATTTTTACCAAAAACACTAATTGCAGAGATATCAGCTTTCTCTTTTAGCTCTACATGTAGCTCTCTCTCAAGTGAAGGGAGCAGAAGTCTTTTAAGCCCATCTCTGTAAGCTTCAAACAGCAACTCTTTGGAACTAGAAGCGTGACGTGGAATCTTGTACTGTTTTATATTCTCTTCTATTTGGCCTATATCGGTAGTGATTTTTACAGATAGCTCTTTCTCTTTTACCCCGCGCATAATGGCAAGATAGCGATGAGAAGGGATATAAGCAACTTTTTCACCCTTTGCATCTTTGTTCGCAAAATTTTTAAATGTACCGTTTTCATCGAAACTCTTGCTTTTCTTAACTTCTAATATACCAAAACGGAGCATATTGCTACGGATGGCTTCACGCTCACGTGGCAGGTCGGCATAACGTTCCGCCAAGATATCTTGCGCACCTTTCACAGCTTCATCAACAGAGGCAACAGACCCTTTTACAAACTTTTTAGCCTCTTGTTTAAACTCAGCAGTAGTTAGTCTGGCACTTTGCAGAGTATTGGCAAGTGGTGTTAAACCGTTTGCCATGGCACTCATCGCACGAGAACTTTTTTTCTCTTTAAAAGGTCGGTAAATATCCTCTAAAACTCTAAGCGTGTCAGCATCTTCTATACTTTTTTTAATAGAGTCTGTTAAAGTTGCACGCTCAGTTATAAGTCTGCTGACTTCTTCTTTTCTCTCTAAGAGTTTTTTGCTGCTTATGTAGATTGTCTCAAATTCACGAAGAACTTCATCATCGGCACCGCCGGTCATATCTTTTCTGTAGCGTGCTATAAAAGGGATAGTGGAACCCTCGTCAAGAAGTTTTAAAATGTTAGCGATATGCTCTTTTTTAAGAGAAGTTTTTTGTGATAGTAAAGTTATTAGATTTGTCATATATAGTTTCTTTATGATTTAACTCTCTGAATCATTATCAACAAGACTCTGGATCGAGTCCAGAGTGACGGAATTATCGTCATTCCAAGCTTGACTTGGAATCTAGTTTATGAATTAATCAGAGGTCTCGATTATATTTTTGGAAATTTTATCTTATATTGACTTTGTTCTAAGTATCTTATTTATGTATTAGTTCTCAAAAACAAAATTCTTAGTAATTTTAAGTTACAATCAATATAATATTTTATGATAAATTTAGATTGTTAAGGATTTAACAGTGAAGCAAACAGACCAGACTTTATTGGAACAGATGAGAATTACAGAGTTTGAAATGGCACATCGCAAAGAGTTATTTTATCTTGATGATATTGATTTTAAACTTTTAAAAAAATGTAAAACTTTTATAGAGCCGAAAATGAATTCGTTAGTTGATAAATTTTATGAGATGCAGACTTCTATTGTAGAGATTGCTCTGCTGATTGGTGATTCTGACACTCTTTTTAGACTTAAAAATGCACAGCGTAAATATTTACAAGATCTTTTCAGCGGAGTTTATGACCTCGAATATATTAACAACAGACTTAGAATCGGGCTGGTACACAAGCGTATAGGCGTTGAGCCAAAGCTATATCTCTCAGCAATCAGCACGCTAAAAAATCTCCTTTTTCAAGTTATTAGAGAAGAGATGAAAGACTCAACAGAGATGTTAGACACCATCTCGGCTTTGGATAAACTATTTTTATTTGATATAACTTTGGTCTTTGAGACATATATCAGAAGTTTGGTGGCAGAGATAGAGTCATCAAAAGAGAAGTCAGAGCAATATGCTTTAGCATTGGAAGAAACAGTACTGCAACGTACCCATCAGCTTGAGATTATGTCAACAACCGATGCTTTAACCGGGTTACTGAATGTAAGAACTCTCTCTGAGACTCTTACAAAAACACTAAGGTCTGCTCAGCGACGCTCAGAGATGGTAAGTGTTGTTTATATTGACGTTAATGATTTTAAGATAGTTAATGACACGGAGGGACATGACAAGGGAGATAAAATTTTACAGGCAGTAGGTGATTCAATAAAAAAAGTATCTCGCTTGGAGGATAGCTGTTATCGCTACGGCGGCGATGAGTTTTGTATAGTTTTACCAAATTGCTCCAAAGAAAAAGCACATGATATCTATATAAATCGCCTTAGAGCTGAATTAAAAAAGAGTTTTAAAGATGTGACATTAAGTATTGGTATTGTTGATACTGGGCCGAGTGATTATTATGGAGCGGATGCGCTAATTAAAAAAGCTGATGAGCAGATGTTTTTGGATAAAAAAATGCACAAAGAAAAAAAGATCAAATAAAAGAGGTACTCTAAAATTTAGTACCTTTTCCCCGTGCACTCCATAAAGTCTCTTTCGCTTAAATCTTCAACAAGACTTTTGAAGTTTTTAAGAGCAAGGAGTCTTAACTCTGCTCCTTTTAAACTTTTAAGCTCATTTGTAAAACCACTTTTAGAGATAACTACACATATGTCAGGAGTCAGCTCTGCTAACGCACACTGCTCTTTTAGTTTAGTAAGTTCACTTTTTTTTGCTTTTGAATTAGAGTATTTGCATATACCGGCAACGACTTTGCCTGACTTTGTTTTTGCTAAGATATCGATTTGAGTATTTCTGTCCCAATAACTTCCTATCTCTGTAATAGGGTCATCTTTAAAACTTTTTTTTATAACTTCCTGTGCCAATTTCATAAATATAAGCTCAGAGAACTCTTGTTCACGGTTGGCAAAACTCTCTTTCGCCTCTTTAAAATCGCCCTCTTTAATCCCTTTAAAATACGGTGATATAAAAGAGAACCAAAAACGCATAAAAGGTTTAGTGAAGTTCAGCTTTTCATCAACACGCTCCTCTTCGTTTGGTGGATTTTCAAGGGAATACTCAGCTTCTAAAAGACCTCTTTCAAAAAGAGTCTCCATTGCATACTCGCCATCATTTCTGGATATTCGTGCTTTTTTCAGGGCAGAGTGAGTGCGACGGTCTCCCATGGCAATACCACTCAGCAGTGCGTGGCTATGTTTGTCACTCTCTGTAATCTGCGTAATGTCTGCATGAATATAGCGATAGTTATTTAAAACCTTGCTCTCTACAAGTTCTGGTAACGGTTTTTCCATGTCAACACTCCAACTCATTCCACCAAATACAGCAAAATATTTTATAGCCTCTTCTATATCTTTAGGGTTGTTCTGAAAATAGAATGAGCGAAACTGTGCTAAAAGTGTTGGGTTCTTTTTGTATTTGTTATATTTTGACATGTAGGAGCCTTGGAGTTTGTTTTTAGAATTATACAGTAATAGAAGCTATTGCTTTACAATTATCACACTTTTTTCTAATGCAATATAAGCACAATAAATATTTAGTGTATAATCGTCTCATAAAAGCTAGTAAAAATATGGGCGAAGCGGAGAAAAAAACCAACATGAGAGCGAAAATACTTTTACTTGAGGATGATTTAACTCTTAGTGAAACAGTAGTTGAGTTTTTGCAGGAGAACGGTTTTGAAGTGGTTAGTGCCTATGATGGTGAAGAGGCATCGGAGATTATTTATGAACAGCAGTTTGACCTTTTTTTACTTGATGTTAATGTCCCTCTTCTTAATGGATTTGAGCTTTTGAAACAAAAGCGCGATGATGGTGTAAAAACTCCAGCTATCTATATCACTTCGCTAAACTCCATAGATTCTCTTGAAGATGGTTATAAAAGCGGTTGTGATGATTATATACGAAAACCTTTTGTTCTAAAAGAGCTTCTCTTCCGTGTTGAGACTATATTGAAAAGAGGCTTTTTTCATGAGAGAACCTCAAGATTAAAAATAGATGAACATGTAGAGTATGACACAGAGTCAAATCTTCTTTTTGTGGACTCTAAGCGGGTAAGTCTAAATACAAAAACTTCTCAGCTTTTAAAACTATTTTTGCTTCATCAAGAGGAAGTAATTTCTCATGAGAGGATTTACGATGCTCTTTGGAGCTACGAGGAGACACCTAGCGAGGGTGCTTTAAGAACCTACATAAAAGATCTTAGAAAAATTATAGGAAAGGATAAAATTGTTAGCATCAAAAAGCTTGGGTATAGATTTTCGTCAAAGTGAAAAACAGACCCTATTTGGGTTTTTGGCTCTGTATGTTTTACTTACGGTTATTATCATCTCTGTATTTTCTTTCATCTATTTTGGGCTTCAAAAAGATTTGATGCTACAACAAAAAAAATCAACCCTGCAAAAGTACTCTAAAGAGCTTATAGAAGAGCTTAAGAAACTACATGTAAATTTTGACAAAACACAAATCTATCCAAGAAGCGACAAGTTTGACTCTGCAATCTTTGATAACGAAAAAAAGCTTATATTTTCAACGACACAGAGCAAACTTAGACTAGATAAGATTCTTTATCTCGAGGATGGAGTTATTCACTTAGTTAACATACCTGAGTCTTACTACCTTGGTGCTAGATATATAATTGTAAAAATAATAGATGATGAAGTGTGGCTGGAGCAAACCAAAAAAAAGATTACGGTTTTTGTAGTTATAACATTTTTGTTTATGTTAGGTATAGGTTATATACTTCTTCGACTGTTTTTAAAGCCTATGCGTGATGCTATCACTCTGCTTGACGAGTTTATAAAAGACACTACTCACGAGCTGAACACACCTGTAAGTACTATAGTCGCAAATATAGAGATGATAGATAAATCATCCCTTGATGAGAAGTTGTTGAAAAAGATAAATAGAATAGACATAGGTGCAAAAACAGTCTCAAATATCTATCAAGATTTAACTTATCTAACACTTGGTAATGAGATAATCTCTAACAATGAAGATATACATGTAGAACAGTTAGTGTTAGAAAGAGTAGAGTATTTTACTTCACTCGCCCTAGCTAAGAAAATAAAAATCAGCACAAATATAATAGAGAAAACATTTCTACATGTAGATAAGTTTAAAATCTCAAAACTTTTAGATAACCTGCTATCAAATGCGATAAAGTATAATAAAGTTGGCGGAGAGATTATTGTCAATGTAGATAAGAGAGTATTTAGCGTAGAAGATTCCGGCATAGGTATAGCAAAAGATGATATTTCCAAAATAAAAGAGAGATACAAACGGTTTAACAAAAGCAGCGGCGGTTTCGGTATAGGACTAAGTATAGTCTCTTCAATTGCCAAAGAGTATAATCTAAATATAGATATAACATCCAAAGAGAATATTGGAACAAAAGTGAGTGTCTCATGGTAAAAAAAATAGTTTTAACCCTTGCTCTTATGTTTAGTTTTGCAGGGGCTAATGTGTATGAGAACAATTGCATAAAGTGCCATAACAAACTCCCCGTTAGTATAGATAAGTATTTTTACAAGTATTTGCTTATATATAGCAGTGAGACAGATATGAAAAATGCGATTATTAGTTACTTGAAATATCCAGCCAAAGAGACTACAGTTATGACGGATGAGGATATAAACAGGTTTGGTATAAAGAAAAAAAGTGAACTTAGCCAAAAAGAGCTAAAAGAGGCTGTTGACATCTACTGGCAAATATATAAAGTCTTTGGAAAATTAAAATAGTAAAATTTTCATTACACAATTATCTCACAATTAATTGTTAAACTTACTCCATCAAAAAAGGAGTTTCAAATGAAAACTACAACAATAACAAAAACATTAAAATCTTTAGTTATAGCAGGTGCTATTATTGGCTCATCAACTCTGTTCGCTGCTGATGGTGCTTCTATCTACAACAAGTGTGCTGGTTGTCACGGCTCAACAGGTGAGAAAGTTGCTCTTGGTAAGTCAAAAGTGATTGCCAATATGAGTGAAGAAGAGCTTAACAGCGCGCTTAATGGTTATAAAGCCGGCAGTTATGGCGGAGCTATGAAAGGTCTTATGAAAGGGCAAGTAGCAAATCTTTCTGAGGATGATGTTAAAGCGGTAGCTGCTCACATAGCTTCGTTAAAAAAGTAGGCTTAATTTTTTAAACTTTAATACTAATTTTTAAAGTTTTGAAATTATAAAAAATCTTTTGAGTACAATGATGAAAATCAACGACAAGGATATTTATGAAAACTACCAAAATATTGGCACTTCTTTTAGGAGCAGCTTTGTTTTTAAGTATGGGTGCCACAACAGTTAGTGCAGAAGACATGAAATGCGGAGCAGGAAAGTGTGGTTCTGATATGAAAGTACCTAAAGATAAAAAAGAGAATATGAAATGCGGAGCAGGAAAATGCGGTTCTGAGATGAAAACACCTGAATCAACAGATGATAAAAAATGGGGTAAAGATTACTCTGAAAAAGAGAGAGAAAGAGGCGAGATAAAGACGCACTAGCAAACGAGTTAAGGCTTTACTTCCTTAACTCTTCTAACATCCAAGACCATTCACCAAAACCACTCTCGGCGTTAATATGTCCGGCACCATCTAATACTTTCATAGGAATCCCAAGGTCTGCTTGAAGAGCTTTAGCCTCATCCTGCGTCAAATAAGGGTCGTTCGTAGATGTTATCAGCAGAGACTCTTTGGCGTTGAGGTTTGTTGGTATCTTACAAGGAAAAAAACTTTTAAGCTCCTCTATATTGCACTTTAAACTTGGAGGAGCTACCATGTATAATTTCTCTATTTTTTCTACATGTAGATTATTGCAGATATGAAACCAAAGTATATTTGCTATTGAGTGACAAATGACTATATCGGGTTTGAAATCTTCAAGTTCTGTTTTTAGCTCATTTTCCCAATCATTTTTATTTGGAAAATCAATATTGCTAAACTTTAAAAAACTTACTTTTCCATACTCTTTTGCAATCTCACCTGCCAGCCAACTCTGCCAATGAGGAAAGTCGCTTCCTCCCCAGCCGTGCAGTAGTAAAACTTTTTTACTCATTTGTTCTCACTTTTTAAAGTACGGTTTTAGGATAAAAAATATGATAAACCCCCAAAGTATAACACTGCTCACTATCTCTAAAATGCCAACTTCTTCATGGAAATGTACTAATGATTTCGGGTCAATTGAGTTGATGTCAAATATATAGTCGAGACCAACTCCAAAAAGAACACTTCCAAAAACTATGCTTGCTAGATAAATATATAACGATTTTGTTCCAAGCATCTTCTTAACAACACCGATGGTTACTGTGTTTGTTGCAGGTCCGGCACTTAAAAAGACAAAAGCTGCCCCAGCACTAACTCCGCTTAACATAAGTGCAGCAGCGATTGGAAGAGAGGCTGTTGCACAAACATACATAGGGACAGCAATTGCGATAACTATCAGGTATGAAAGCCAAGAATACTCAGTTAAAACATCGCTCAGATTTTGAGGAATAGCTATTGTGATTAGTGCACCCAAAAGCAGACCTAAGAAGAGAGGTTTTGCTATATCTGAAAGGAGTGTAAAAAAAGCGTAGTTCATAGCTTTTTTGAGTGAAAACCTTGTTTTTTTCTCACCAGTTGAGCAAGATGATTCTCCTACGCAGCAACAGCTTTCGCCTTCTCCGTCCGGCACTTCAATACTGAAGTTTTGAGGATGGATGCTAAACTTGTTCATAGCAACAACTTTTTCTGGCTCTTTGTCTAAAATATTAGTCATTATCCCCGCAAACATTGCAATAACCATAGAGGTAATCACTCTGTATATAGTAAAAACCCAGCCGAACATACCAAAAGTAGCTAATATAGAATCAACACCGGTTATAGGTGTAGAGATTAAAAATGAGAGAGTTGCACCTTTACTTGCACCACTTTTTTTAATACTTGTAGCAAGAGGAATTACACCGCAAGAGCATACGGGAAGAGGTATTCCAAAAAGTGTAGATTTGACAACTGAGCTGATAGTCTCTTTGCCTAAATGTTTTGTAACAATTGTGTCTGGAACTAACTCGTGTAAAATACCCGCAAAGATTAGTCCAAAGAGAATATAAGGAGCCATAGCATTGCTAAGCTCGATTAATGCTGTAAAAAAAAGAGTAACTATTTCCATTATGCTTAAGAGTGGACAGTTATTGCGTTTGCAATTCTAAGCATGGTCTCATCCCTGCCTATAATAGCCATAATGTTGTCAAGTCCAGGCCCTGTCATTTTTCCTAAAAGTGCAATTCTGAGAGGTTGTCCAATTTTGCCAAAACCTATACCCATTTCGTTAACTACTTCTTCCATCAGATGGTGATAATCACTTGGGAGATGAAGCTCTTTAGCGGCACCAACTTTTGCCCCAAAAGTATTTAAAACTTCAATAGAATCTTCTTTAAAAGCTTTTTTTACAGCTTTTTCATCGTATGAGATTGGAGCAACAATAATCTCGTTTGTCAGTTCTGCAAGCTCTTTTAAAGTTTTTGCACGATCTTTTAGTGCGTCCAAAAGTATCTCTTTTTTATCATGTGAAGTTAAGATTAGTCCATACAGTTCTAAAAGTTTTGCAAGTTCTGCATTTGGAGTATTTTTAATGTAGTGAGCACTTAACCAATCTAGCTTTTCAGTATTGTATATAGACGCAGATTTGTTTATGTCTTTAGGATTGAAAAGATCCTCCATCTCATCCATAGAAAATATCTCTTGATCACCATGGCTCCAGCCAAGACGAACTAAAAAGTTTAAAAGTGAAGCTGGAGTATATCCCATCTCTTTATAAGCCATAACATCAGTCGCACCATCTCTCTTACTTAGTTTTTTCCCCTCAGAGTTATGAATCATCGGGACATGGTAGAACATTGGCAAATCAAAACCGAGAGCTTCATACACCACTATCTGTTTTGGAGTGTTTGAGAGGTGATCATCCCCGCGGATAACCTCATTGACACCCATCAAATGGTCATCTATCGCAACAACAAAGTTATAAGTAGGAGAGCCGTCAGCTCTAGCGATAACGAAGTCATCTAAAATGTCTTCAGCTTGAAAGCTTACATTGCCTTTTACTCCGTCTTTAACTAAGATTTCCCCGGTTAGTGGTGCTTTTATACGAATAACAGGATCTACTCCCTCTGGCGGAGTTCCGCTGAAATCACGATACCTTCCATCGTATTTTGTTCTCTCTTTATTCGCCATTTGAGTTTCACGAAGTTCTGTGAGCTCCTCTTTTGACATGTAGCATTTGTAAGCTTTGCCCTCAACCAAGAGTTGTTTGATATATTTTGCATAAATCTCATCTCTGTTTGATTGGTATATTATCTCGCCATCATGTTTTAACCCTAACCACTCGAATGCTCGTACAATAGCATCTGCAGCCTCTTGAGAATTTCTGGCTTTATCAGTGTCTTCTATGCGAAGAAGAAATTTACCACCATTTTTTTTAGCCCAAAGATATGAAAACAGAGCGGTTCGTAAACCACCAATATGAAGATAGCCGGTAGGGCTTGGAGCGAAGCGAGTAACAACCATGAAAAACCTTTTATTATAGTTAATGGAATTTTAGGCAAATGTTTGTTAAAGGTGGGTAAAATACTTTTTTTAATTAATAGGAATATATATGTATAAAATTTTTTTGATTCTTCTGTTTAGTGCAATATTAAATGCGGAGTTGGTTAACGGTGTTGCGGTTGTTGTAAAAGGTGAAGCTATAACCCTTCACGATATAAGAGAAGAGATGCGAATCTCTAAGCTAACCATTAATGAAGCCACTGACACACTAATAAGAAAAAAACTCGAAGAGCTTGAGATAAAAGAGAGAAAAATCAGCGTCGATAGCAGTGAAGTTTATGACCATATAAAGCAGACAGCTGCTAAAAATAATATGAGTATAAGTGAGTTTTATGAGGCAGTTAGAAACTCTAGTGGATTAAGCTCTACAGAGTTTAAAGAAACAACAAAAGAGAAACTGCTCTCTCAAAAACTATACTCTGCAATAGCTTACACATCAGTTTCAATGCCAAGCGAAGAGGAATCAAAAGAGTATTTTGAACTTCATAAAAATGAGTTTGCCCATCCAAGTATTTTTAATGTTATTATTTACAACACTAAAGATGAGTCATTGCTTCAAAAGAAAATCAATAGTCCAATGTTTTACTCAGCAGATATAAAAGAAGATCAGCAAAAACTTGATTATGAAAAAATTTCACCGGAATTAGCAGGATTTTTACAACAGCAAAAAGTAAATAGTTTCAGCCCAATTGTTCCTGATGGAAAAGGCGGGTATATGTCTTTTTATATAAAAGAGATTGATGGTGCAAAAGAAGCAACATACGATAGTGTTAAAGAGCAAATAATTAATTTTATAATGGGTAAAAAAAGAGAACAGGTTCTTAGTGATTACTTTGCAAGACTTCGTGATGGCGCAGATATTAAAGTTATTAGAGAAGCAAAATAGATGTTAAATGATGAAAATTTTATAAAAATTGCATTGGAGTTGGCAACAGCTTCAAAGTGTGTATCCAAGCAGGTTGGAGCAGTTATTGTAAAAGATGGAAGAATCTTAAGTACAGGTTACAATGGTACCCCAGCAGGCTATAAAAACTGTTGCGATCATTGGGATGGCGAGTACACAAAAGATCATCACGAGTGGTCCAAAACATATGAGATACACGCTGAGATGAATGCAATAATTTGGGCAGCAAGAAAAGGTATCTGTGTAGAGGGCGCTACTATTTATGTAACTTTAGAGCCTTGCAGTGAGTGCAGTAAAAACTTAATTGCCAGTGGCATTATAAGAATAGTGTATTCAAAGCCGTATGAGCACACGCACTCAGACACAATCTCAAAATTTATTAAAGATAACGGAGTGAGCATCGAGCAACTCACTCATAAGGAGTAATTTATGAATGAACAAGAAGAGCTAGCTGCTGAGATAGGAAAACATCTTATACAGCCTGAAAACTATGGAAAACTTGAAGATGCAAACTGTACTGGGGTTGCCGTAGATCACGCTGGTAAGAGTTATGTTATTATGTATATAAAAAGAGATGAAAATACAATCTTGGATGTTATGTTTGGGACAAATGATCCTGAAGATATTACGACTCTTGGCTCTATTTTCACAGAGATGATTAAGGGTGATGATATTGAGAGTGCAAATATTGCTGTAAAAGGCTTGGAAGAGGAAGTGAGAGAGATGGTAAACTCAAATATTACTTCTGATGAGTATAGCCACGCAATAATGAAACATCAAGATAATGCCAACATGGTCATACTTTCGTTTCGTGCCGCTATGCGTCATTATGAACGTCAGCAAGAGGGGATAGAAGAGGAGCAGTTTGAGATGAGTTTAGTTAAAGCTTGTCCTCCATCATCTGCTCAAGCCTGCCAAATGAAGTAAAAATAGAGTAATAAATCAGTATGACAATTGATTTAAAACAGAAGAGTTCCTCAGAGATACTTAAGTGTTTTGAGAATCTAAATATAGAAGATGGCGAAGTTATATATGTAGAAGTTTTAGAATCAGATATTGAATCAATCGGCTACAAATCTTTTATAGATTTGGCACAAATATTTTTTATGAAAATGCTTACTCCAATTCACAAAGAGAATAATACTATTGTCTTGAAATTTAAAAAACTAAATCAACAAAACTCTTTTCATAAGGCACAGACAAGCAGTGAAAAATACGGTGTAGAGAGTCAGTTTTTTAGCGTTGATAAAACAAAACAGTTCACTTTTTTATACCACTACCAACAAGCGCTGAAATTTATAAACATAGATAGTAAAAAGAGAGTTCTAAACCTTGGTGTAAACAAAGGTGATGAGTTTACAGTTATAAAAGAGATGCTTACATGTAACGAGTTTGAGAACAAAGAATTTGTTGGCATAGACTATTGTGCTTCTGCTATAGAGTATGCTTCACGAGAGTTTGCGCAAGATACCAATGTAACATTCGCATGTCAAGATATAAATCAACTTCATGAGTCTGACTTGGGCAGATTCGATTTAATAATCTCAATAGGGACACTGCAAAGTTCAAACATAGAGTTTAATGCTACTTTTATGTCCTTGTATCAAAACCACTTAGAAAAAGACGGTTCCATAATACTTGGATTTCCAAACTGTAGATGGATTGACGGCGAGATGGTTTATGGGGCGAAAGCACCAAACTATAGCTTTAATGAGATGAGTTTGGTTTTAAAAGATATACATTTTTGTAAAAAGTATCTGCAACAAAAAAAGTATAGAGTAATTATTACTGGAAAAGATTATCTATTTTTGACAGCAAGAAAGATAGTTTAGGTATAATGTTGTTTAAAATATCCCCTCCCACCTTCGCAATATAAGCATATCGTATAAAAATAATAAATAATTAGTATAATTCTTTTTTTTTAGCTATAATCCCCACATAATTAACATTTGATGTTTTTCAGCAAAATGTTAAATTTCTATCAACAAAATAAAGGAAAAAGCAGATGAAATTTGTATCAATTGTAATGGGTTCTAAAAGTGATTATGAGGTTATGAAGTCGTGTTCACAAACACTAGAGTCTTTTGGTGTTAGATTTGAGATGATTGTATCTTCTGCACACCGCTCACCGGCAAGAACTGCGGAGTATATTGAGAGTGCTGAAAAAAAAGGTGCTCAAGTTTTTATAGCTGCAGCGGGAATGGCTGCACACTTAGCCGGCGTTTTATCTTCCAAAACTGTTAAGCCAATTATCGGTGTACCAATGAGTGCATCAGCTCTTGGCGGAATAGATGCATTACTTTCTACTGTTCAAATGCCTGCAGGAATGCCGGTTGCCACAGTTGCCATAGGCAAAGCCGGAGCTATAAACTCTGCTTATTTAGCTATGCAAATACTTGCACTCAATAATGAAGAGTTAGCTTCAAAATTAAAAGAAGACCGTGTAACAAAAGCTAAAAATGTTGAAAAAGATTCTTCAGAAATAGAGACAATTATAGCCGTATAGAGCTCTAAAAAGGATATTTATGCCAATAACTAAGCTTCTAGACGATAATTGTAAAAAAAGGATAAAACCTACTCTTTTAAGAGATGTTAAAACTGAAGCTTTGCTTGTTTTTTCCAGAACGGCTCTTGAGAGATATTTTGAGCAGATAGATGAGGCCGGATATAAACCTAGCGTTGGGACAGAGGAAGATACAATTTACGTATATGAGACTCTAAGAAAGTTGCTGGCTAATCTTCAAGAGTGCGTTGTTAATGTGGATTATGCTATCAATCTAGTTCAAGGTGCTAAAAAGTACCCAGAACTTAGATCGTTAGCTAAACTTGAAGAGCCTTTAATTAACTACTATGATGTAATGGCAGAAAAAGTATCAAAATATTATGCGGATAAGCCAGCTTACTTGCCGGAATGTTTGGTTATTTGTTTACTGGGAGATTGGATTTTAGAAGAGGAAAAGTCGGTAAGCTTGTACCCATTTTTAAAAGAGATAGATTTTTTGGATTTAATAGGTAAATTTGAATCTAACAGAAAATCTTTTGAAAAAAATGATGAGTGTAAAATTAGTGAAGTTCATGAGCTCTCTTTTAAAATTATTGAAAAACTTAAAAACAAAAAATACAAGGTAAATAAAGCGAGAGTTTCAAAAACTCGAAAGAAATAAGTGTGAAGTAAGAATTACTATTGTTTGTTCTGAGATATACTACTTAATGTAAAATTCACAAGGAAACTAATATGGATAATTTTGGTCTTATGCAGGGAAATGAGCTTTTTCAAAAGAGTTATTTTAAGGCTCATGAAAAAGAGCTTATCTCATTGGCTAAAAAAGGTCAGCATCCAAAAGCTCTCTACATAGGGTGTTCTGACTCTAGAGTAGTTCCGGATTTGATGACAAGCAGCACTCCTGGCGATTTGTTTGTTGTGAGAAATATTGGTAATTTTGTAGCACCTTATAAGCCTGATGAAGATTTTCACTCAACAGCCTCAGCGATAGAGTATGCGGTTAGTGTCTTAAAAGTGAAGAACATTATAGTTTGCGGGCATACTCATTGTGGAGCTATTGCGGCACTTCACAATAAAAGTTGCGCAAATGATCCTGAGCTGATTCACACTAAGACATGGCTTACTCTTGGCGAGGGCGCAAAATCACAGGCTCTTTTAGCCTTAGGCTTAAAAGCCGACAAAGAGGTTCTTTACCGCCTCACAGAAAAACTTTCAGTTATTTCTCAACTGGAAAATCTTTTAACATACCCATCAGTAAGCAAGAGAGTTGATAGTGGTGAAATAGTTATTCATGGCTGGGTATATGATATAGAGAGTGGCGAGATAGAGTACTATAACCCTGAAAATTCACAGTTTGAGTCACTGAGTTCACTTAGAGAAGAGTAGTAGATTAGAGTAACCACTTTTTAATCCAAACACTAAGGACATAAAGTCCCCAAATATGCTGTTTGAATTCCCCTCGGTCGGCACCTTTTATGTACTCGTCAAGTTTCTCTTTTTTAAACAGCCCACTTTGCTTATTTACCTCTTGAATCAGCTCTATTTTTCTGCTGTTTATCAAGTACTCCATATACGGATTTGAGAATCCTTTTTTCTTTCTGGATAGTATTTTTTCATTTAAATGCGGCTTTACAATTTTCTTAAGAAGTGCTTTTGTGACACCATCTTCATATCGAAGCTTTGGGTCTATATTAAAAACAGCAGAAGCCAGCTTGTGGTCTAAAAAAGGTGTGCGGGACTCAATGGAGTGAGCCATACTGACACGGTCAAGCTTAGTTAAAAAATGCTCTGCCTGAAAAAGATTTAAATCTATATAGCTGTACCAGATGCTCTCATCTACATGTAAAGAATTTTCAAACCTCTCTCTATAGCTTTTGAGATATTTTAACGATTGGTTATCTTTGATATTTCTCTTCATCAGCTCATTTTTTTGTAGGTCTGTAAAGTTCTCTCCGGATGTTCTAAAGAGCAAAGTTTCATCAAAAATCCGCTTGTAATACTCCCACTCCCTATTCATAGAGAAGTTTGAGCGGAAGTATTTTTTCAGCCAGTTTTTGTTGTTTAGTTTAGATAAGCTCTCTATATCTAAATACTCGAAATATTGCCTGTACCCTAAAAATAACTCATCACTCCCCTCACCGCTTAAAACAACTTTGTACCCATCTTTTTTTATTTGCTCAAACAGCAGATAGAGTGGAACTGATGCCGGGTCGTTGAGCGGTTCATCCAAGGTGTCCAAAACTTTGTCACTTGCCTCTATAAAAGCATCTTGAGATATCTCTACCTCTTGATTTTTAAGCCCTAAAAACTCCGCAGACTCCTTAGCATTAGCTCTTTCGTCATACTTGCCAAACTCTTTGTATCCTAGAGTGTAAGTTTGCATGTTGACACCATTTTTAATAGCATAGGCATTTAAGGTCGCACTGTCTATCCCACCCGAGAGCAGTGAAGCCATAGGAACATCAGAATCCAGTCTTATCTCAATAGACTCCTTTAGTAGGTTCTCCAGCATGTTAACAGCTTCATCTTTGTTAGCTATAACGTTTGGTTTGTTATCCAGCAGGTCAAAATATCTTTTCACCTCTACATGTGAATTGTTAAAAGTAAGATACTCCCCAGCGGAGAGTTTTTTAATCCCTTTGAAAAAAGTAAAGGGTGGAGTTGGTGCTAAAAATGACAAGTAGCTCATAAGGGCATCCTCATCCATCTCGACCTTACTTAAAAATGGCGTAAGTGCTTTTATTTCGGAGGCAAATATAAAGCTTTTACCCTCAAGATAAAAGAGAGGTTTTTTGCCAAGTCTGTCACGAAAAAGATAGAGAGTCTCATCATCTAAAAGAGCTATAGCAAACATGCCTCTTAGGTGTTGTACAAACTCTACTCCCCACTTAAGATAGGCGGCTATTATAACCTCGCTATCACTTTGTGTTTTAAATTCAAACTCACATGTTAGCTCTTGTTTTAACTCTTTGAAGTTATAAATCTCCCCATTAAAAGAGAGTAAAATATTCTTTACATGTAGAGGTTGATGTGAGCGGGAGTGGGTGTCGAGTATACTTAGGCGTTGATGAGCAAAAAAAAGGTTTGTTCTTTGTGTGATTCCACAATAATCAGGTCCTCTATGAGCTAAACAAGAGAGTGCTTTTTTAGCTTTTTCTTCCTCATACTCTCCTATGATTCCAAAAATTCCACACATTAATCACGTGCCTTTAGAAATGTTACAGTTATGTCGTTTTCAAAATAATCATCTCTAAATATTACTTTGTCGACATTTAATGCCTTTGCAATATCTTCAATCTGCTGTGTTGTAACATAATTGTATGTTTCACTCTTTTTATCTCCGTGAAGCACATTAAAAATAAATCCATATCTACATGCAGAGAAACAGTTTTGAATAAAAAGATGTACTTCAAATAGCTTAAGTGTATTCATCGCACCACTGCATATGTAATAATCTGCTACAGGGAGGGAGTCTTTGCAAATATCAGCCAGTATGATTTCACAACCGGTGCGCTCTGAGGATATTTCGTACATGTCAATGAGTGAATCTATCCCAATATACTCTTTTAGTTCTTTGGATTTTTTTTGAGTATAGAGGTAAAAATCACCAAATCCGCATCCAGCATCAGCAATAGAGTAGGATGATAAATCATCAGGGAGCATATCTAGAAGAACATCAAACCTAAGCTTCTGAGTCTCTTTTGATATCCAGTTTACACCTTTGGCTGTTATACCGTATTTTTGTATTGCAGAAATATAAAAATTTTTATTAAATGAGTTCAACTGTGATACGTCTTTATCTGTAAGATTATAATTGAAGCTTCTTAACAATTATCGAATTAGATCCTGAATCAAGTTCAGGATGACGGCAGTTCGTCATTCCAAGCTTGACTTGGAATCTAGTTTATAATTTAATCAGCAGAGTTCAATTAATAGATTATATTATAATTTTTTCTAATTAGCACTAACTAGGGTATAATTCCACAAAGAAGATAAAGAGATAATGAATAAATTACAAGAGTACCTAAACTCACATGAACCTAGTGAGGTTCACCCGTCGGATATAGCAAAAATACTTAAGCAGCTTGATGACAGTAAGTTTGCCGATGCCTTAAAACTTGTACCTAGAGATTTGATTGGTGATGTTGCCCTCGCTCTCCCTGACAGGTACTTTGACGACGTAGTAGGTAACCTGAGTGTAGATGAGTTAAGGCATGCGGTAACAGAGCTTGAATCTGACGATCAAGTTGACTTTATGCATGAACTCGTAGAGGTTGATGTCAATATTGCCTCAGAAGTCTTCGAAACACTTGATGATGAAGATAAAAAAGAGATTACAAGGCTTCAAACTTATGATGATGAAGAAGCTGGTGCTTACATGCAACTTGAAGTCTTTACGGCAGATAAAGATGAAGTTGTACATGATGTAATTAAGAGGTTTGGTGAACTTAGAAAAGCCAAAACTATTGAGAATATTCAAAATCTTTTTATTGTCTCAAGTGATAAAAAACTTCGTTTTACAGTTGGGCTAGATGACCTTCTCGTATTTGATTTTGATAAAACATTACTAGAAAATATTGAGCAGAGTGAAGATAGTTTTGAACCCAAAAAAGCACAAGACAGAGAGAGTATTAAAGATGTAGTGCACTATTTTGAAGAGTATGACCTCTCTGTAATGCCGGTTGTTAATGCATATGGCATATTGCTGGGTCGTATTACTTCGGATGATATATATGATATTATCAACGAACAAGCAACAGAGCAGATGTATAATCTTGCAGGTTTGGATGATGAAGCAGAAGAGGATGACGAGATATATAAGGCTGGCAAGAAAAGGGCATCTTGGCTTAGCTTAAACCTTTTTACCGCAATATTTGCCTCTTTAGTCATCGGTCTTTTTGCCGATACATTGGAGAGTATGGTGGCACTTGCAGTACTTATGCCCATTGTCGCTTCAATGGGGGGTAATGCAGGGACTCAAAGCTTGACCGTTGTTGTTAGACAGCTTGCACTTGGGGATATCTCTCAGGGGGATGCTCTGCGTATTATAAAAAAAGAGGTTGCAATTTCGTTGATGAATGGTATCTTCTTTGCTATAATTATGGGAATTGTAGCCGCTATCTGGTTTGATATGAAAATGCTTGGTGTGGTTATCGCACTTAGTATGGTAATAAACCTTTTGATGGCAGGTTTTTTTGGTGCGGCGATACCACTCTTTTTAAAGAAGATGGATATTGACCCAGCAATTGGAAGTGCTGTGATTTTAACAACAGTAACTGACGTTGTCGGCTTTTTTAGCTTTTTGGCACTAGCCACTATTATATTATTTTAAAGGATATTTAAAAATAAATGGATTTATTAATTCTATTTTTCGTTTTGTCTGTCGGTGTTTCGTTTTTGTGTTCAATTTTAGAAGCTGTGCTTTTATCTGTAAGCATGTCATATGTCTCGGTGTTAGAAAAAGAGAGACCATCGGTCGGAAAACTCTTAAGACACCATAAAAAAAATATAAATAAATCTATAGCCGCTATTTTAATCTTAAATACTATTGCACATACCTTGGGAGCTGCCGCTGTTGGAGCACAAGCTGCTGTTTTGTTTGGGAATGATGCTGTTGTGATTATCTCAATTATTATGACCTTTGCTATTCTTTTTCTTTCAGAAATTATTCCTAAAACAATCGGTGCAGTATATTGGAAGCAATTAGCTCCTGCAGCAGCTCAATTCATTAGATTTTTTATTTGGATTACATATCCTATTATTTTAACAACTCTTTTTGTAACTAACAGAATATCAAAAGGGAACGAGTTTGCAAATAGTTTAACCAAAGAGGAACTGCTCCACAGTATGCTTCTTAGTGAAGATGACGGTGTTATTGATGAAAAAGAATCAGACTTTATAGAGAACATATTAAACTTTAACAAGATAAAGGTAAAAGAGGTTTTAACGCCTAGAAGTGTTGTCTTTGCACTTGAAGAAAAAATGAGCATTAAAGAGATTATTGATACACAAAGTGATATTTTTAAATTTTCTCGAATACCGGTTTACAGCGGCTCTTTAGAGAATGTAACAGGTATAGTTTTGACAAAAAAAATATTCAGACAAGCCTTAGAAGACGATAGTGTAACTGTAGGTTCTATTCAAAAAGACATCTTCGTTATTAATGAGAATATTCCGGTGAGCAAAGCGCTTGACCTGTTCATATCTAAAAAAGACCATATGTTTTTGGTTGTAGACAGTTACCATCAAACAGATGGAATAATAACGCTTGAAGATTGTATAGAGACTATTTTAGGTGTTGAAATTGTAGATGAGAGTGACTCTATAGATGACATGCGTGAGCTTGCCAAGCTTCAAATGAAACTAAAAAGAAAAGATAGTGAAAGTAGAAACTGCGAAGTGAAAGAGACTTTACTCTAAAACTTCGCTCATATTGATGTTAGCTCCAACTTCTTCTGAGAGTTTATCTAACAGAGAGAATAGTGAATTTGAATGTCCTTCTGCATCTTTAAATCTTTTTGAGACATCCTCTTTACTGTCAACTTTGGTCATACAACCAGAAGTTAACACACACTCTAGATTTTCATTAATAAGCCTGTGAAACTCTAGATGATGAGATTCCATCTGCTTAAACGTAGTGTTGTTTGCAAATAGTTTTTGCCCAATAGTGTAGTACCATAAACCAAATCCGCAATGTTTATGATCTTTTTTAAGTTCTTGTGTAACTGTTCCGTTTACAACCGCAGAATAAGCATTCGATTTAAATAGAATATGGTGAATTTTATAGTTTGACAAAAAGAGTGCAAAACTGCTCTGGTTTGCTAGTTGTGATGTTTTTGACAAATCATTTGTAAAACTGCTCATAGTATTTGAAAAATTATTCATAGTATCACTTGTGTCGTTTGAAATAGTGTTCATAGCACTAGCATTTTCAGATATTCCGCTTGATTGCTGTTGTAGATTTTGGATAGTAATACTTATTTCACTAGTTGCTTTTTGAGTGCGTTCTGCCAGCTTTCTGACTTCATCAGCAACAACAGCAAAACCACGACCATGCTCGCCTGCACGTGCTGCTTCTATTGCTGCATTTAGAGCAAGCAGGTTGGTTTGGTCCGCAATATCTTTTATGAGATTTACTACCATAGTTATATTATTGACGTTTGAATCCATTTCCGTTATTGCATCTGCTGTATTTGTAACAAGCTCACTAAGATGAGAAATTTGAGTCGTAGTTGTCTCAACAGCAGATAAAGTTTCTTGAGCAGAAGTTGATGCTTTAGAAGTGCTAGCTGTTACTTCACTAAATGATTTTTCAGTTTTATTTATACCATTTGTGATTACATCTAGGTTGCCCTTCATCCCTCCGTTAAAAGTAGAAAAAGAAGTTGATAACATACCTGTTAGTTTGTATTTCTCATTTGCTTTCATTGAAGTAACAGCTTTTTGGATGGTGTTGGCTGTTTCTTGGAATTCCCCTCGTAGTCCAGAAGGAAACATGCTTCTGTGCATTTGACCTTTGCTTACCGCTTCTATAGTATTTCTAGTTTCTCTTAAAATTACTTCCATTTGATCAAGTGAATTATTTATATTCCATGCTATGTTTTCTAGTGGAGTTTCATTTGCATGTAAGACGATACGGGTAGCCAACTTGCCCTCTTTAACACTTTTTAAAACATTGTCTATATTAATCATCAACTCTGTATCTTTAGAAGTAGATGATGTTTTACTTTGGATAAAAAGAGAACCAACAGCTAAAACTAATAAAATAGAAGCAACTATAATTTGAGAATTTATAGCTAAAAAAATACTCCCAACTATAACTAGAATTAAGAGAACTAGTATGTTTTGATTTTTAATATTTGTCATTTTAGTTTCCTGTTCTTATGTCTTTTTGAAGGTTTATAACAAACTCATCATAGCTTGTTTTTTTCTCAGCTAAGAAATTAGCTAAAATTTTTCCTGATGCGTCAGAGCCACCTTTATTTTCAGCATCCAAAAGAAGTTTGTATATAGGGGCTATTGCATCAATAGCACTTCGAGGAGGTTTTCTTCTTACAGACGTATAGCTGATAATGTTTCCTCTTGAATCTAAATCAGCTGTTATGTAAGTAAAAACCCAGTAGTACCCACCATCTGCACATAAGTTTTTAACAAATCCAAAAAACTCTTGTTTGCTCTGTATTAAATCCCAAGCAACCTTAAAAGCAATGCGTGGCATATCAGGATGTCTAATGAGGTTGTGGTTTGCTCCAATTAAACTTGAAGCTGGATATCCGGCCATTTTTGTAAATATTTCATTGCAGTAAGTGATTTTACCTTTAGTATCTGTTTTAGACACAATAAAGTCATTATCACCAAGTTTTTTTTCGCTGTCTCTTATATTTTTAGGAGAATCAAGCTTGGACAATGTTTTGGTGGACATAAAAAATCCTCATTATAGATAATTGTTAAAGAATCATATCTAATTAAAAATTAAAAATTATATTAATAAATATGTTACATTCCCGGAATTCTTGGTATTTTGCCAAGTTTAGAGTATCTGCAGTAGCTGCCCCATGCTTTTTTAAGCCAATGACCAATCACAGGCAGCGGAATCATAAAAGCTCTTTTTTCATCTCTGTAGATAAATGAAGCACCATCTCCACTGTCCATAATACAAAGGATGTTTAGATGTTCATGGTAACCTTTGAAGTTTGTGTTATTGTTGTCTTTTTCTTGAATATTATGGGCAACATTTTTAGCCATAACTTCAGCAATATGACCTTGTTTTGCTCTCCACTCATAGCCTTCAAGTGCGACTGAATCTCCTATTGCATATATGTTAGTAGGCATTGCAGGGTCTTTAAAAATCACATTGGAGTAATCATCTGTTTTTATAAATCCAGCTTCATTAAGGGGAAGGTCAGACAATTTTGCAACTTCATGTCCGTCACCCGCCGGAATAAACATGGTAAAATCTGATTCTAGTTTAGAGTCATCTTCAAAAATAATACCGTCTTTTTCAAACATTTTTATTTTTTTTCCAAAGTGTTGGTTAATATCTAACATGTTAAAAAACTTATTCATCATCTTCAGTGCTTTGGGACCCATTCTTTTTCCAGGCTCAGGCATTGGTGCAAAAAATGTTAACTCGAATTTGTCTCTAATCCCTTTTTTCTTTAAAAGATTGTGCACATTAAAAAGTAGCTCAAAGCCGGGACCACCACGAACAGCAGAGGTATCATTAGGGTTGCCTCCGAAACCAAAGCAGATTTTACCACTCCCTTTTTTTATAATTTCATCAATCTTATCGCGTATCATAAGCGACTGCTCCGGTGCACCACATATAGAGAGTGTGTTTTCAATCCCTTTATGTTTCATTTTAGATGCGCCAATACCAATAACAAGATGGTCATACTCATTTAAAACAGTTCCACTTTTGAGTGTTACAGCGCTGTTTTTTGCGTCTATTTTAGAAACAGAGTCAATGATAAGCTCAAATCCATGAGCATTTTTCAGCTCATTCATATCTACACAAACGTCACTAAATTCAGACTCTCTAGTTGGAATCCAGATTGATGTAGGATATATGTAGAAGTAGTCCCTATCGCTAACTAAAGTAACTTTGTAGTTTGCTTTTCGTAAATATATTGCAGCCTCTAAACCAGCAAAACCGCCACCGAGAATAAGTGCATTTTTCATAATTTAACCTTATAAATATAATAAGAAATATTACACTGTAAGATGTTAAAAACTAATTAATTACTTTTTTTATTTATAAAATACACAGCAAACAAACTAAGTGTCCCACCTATAATTATATGTGTCTGAATATCTTCATCGAGCACAATCCAAGCAATTAAAAGGGCGAAAAGAGGAACAAGGAACATAAATGAGCTTGTTTTTTCACTACCAAGCTTACCGGATGCTGTAAAAAATATAGTTGTAGCAACACTCTGTCCAAGCACCGCCAGATATATAAGAGCTATCCAAAACCTACTTCCTTGATTGAAAACAGACATTAAATCGCTATTAAAGGCATACAAAAATGTAACTACTGTAGCAACAACTGATATAAAAAAACTATAGTGCACAGGGTGAATATGTCTTTGTGAGTGTTGTGAGAGAACTGTTACTCCAGCCCAAATAATTGCACAAAGTAAAAAGTAGATATTAGAGCCATTTAAAAATTGTTCCAAACTGCTTAATTCTAGCATTACTACACCGCCGATCAAGCCCAAAAAAAGCCCAAAATATTGTCTGTCACCAAGTTTGTTTTTAAATACGATGAAAACTAAAAGAGAGGTCATAATGGGGCTAAGTGTAGTGATTATTACACTTCCTGCTCCTGCTAAGCCATATTTAATCCCAAAAAATGAAGAGACCATAAAAGCAATATTCAGAGTTGAGCTAGCAAGCACATATTTCAAGCTGGATTTGTTTAAGATTATTGGTTTTTTAATGAAATAAAGTATTGGAATAAACGAGAGACTCATAAGAAAAAATCTCCAAAATATAATTATATCTACTGGTAAATCATAAGTTAAAATTTTCAGAGCACTCCATCCGCCACCCCATAGAAGCATAGATAACACCAACAAGTGGGTAAAATTTATACCTGGCATACAAACCTTTTGATTATGATTTAATGTTATTTCTTAAGTTAAAACCTGATATTATCATACTTAATTAAATTAAGGGTATAAGTTATGAGAAATGAGCGTTTGTTTAAAGTTGGTGTAAATCTAGTCAGATTTGCGTGGCTGGTGGAGATTGTTGCTGTATTGATAGGTTTTTTAATATCTATAATTGTTTCATACTCTGTCTATTTTCAGATAAATAGAGCAGATGAAGCATTTACATTTGGAGATTACTCAACAATATTGGTAGCGGGATTGCCATTTTTCTTGGTGGCGATTGTAGAGGCTACTAAAATACCAGTAGCAACTGCACTGATGTATGCTAAGCATAGAAGTTGGAGAATAATACTTTTTATAGGATTATTATTGTTGGCGACTATTACTTTTGAGACTATGATTAACGGGTTTGAGAGAAATTTTTCTAACTTAACTTTAACTATAGATGAGAAAAAAAATGATGAACTTTTATTGCAGCATAAGATTGACATTTTAGAAGATAAAAAGAAGAAGATAGATGTTATATCTCCGGAGAGAGTTGAATCTTCTTGGAACCAAAGAATAGCAATTGCAAACGAGAGTTTTAACACAAGAGTAAGCAAACAAAGAGAGTTTATAGAAGCCCAGATAAACTCTTTGTCTAAAAATGACATGGATAAAATTAATGATGAGATCTCAAAACTTTCAGAACAAGAGAGTGAAATATACAAGTCATGGGATAATGAGAGAACTGAGCTAAGAGGGCGAGTGAGAGGTTTGATAAATCAAAATATTGAGGGCTCAACATCTGATAAAGTAAAATTGGCGCAAGAGTTAGATGCACTAAAGGCTGAGATGAAAAGAGAGCTTGATGATTCTAATTTTTTAACAAGACTAGGGATTGAGAATAAATACAGAGCATTAATAGAGAAAAAAGAGAAGAGACTATATGCTGTTACTGATTATGCAGTCGGGTCTAAAGCTATTGAGCAACAAACAAAGTCTGAGGAGCAGCTTCAAGAGCATTTAGCGGTTGTAGCAAAGAATTATCAGGCACGTATTGATACCGTTAGAAATAGGATAGACTACCTAAATAAAAAAATAAAAAGTCATCAAGAAGCTAATGAATTTTTGGAAAACAAGTACAGAAACGAATTAAATACTTTTACTACTAATGCTTCTCAAAACAGAAGAACTACAGTTCAAAAAGCCGCGAATGACAGAAACTATAGCCTTAAAGAGTATGCAAATATCCAAGTAAAAGTCAAAGCTTATGATGAGGAAATATTTAAGCTGATTGAGCAACAACGTGAGATTCATTATGGAATCAATAAGCTTGTAAATCAAAATCAGGTATACCGTGTTGCAACTTACATCAGTGGTAAAGATAATGCAATAGAAGTGCCACGTGATATAGTTGGTCTAGTTGCATTGGTGTGGTTTGCGTCATTGGCATTTATCTGTGCCGTTGCAGGTGTATTTCTTGCAATATCAGGAATATATATACAAAAAATATATTCAGGCGAGTATGAGCTGACGTGATTCAAAAAATTAAAAAATACTCCACAACAAACACCTTGGTAGTTTTTGGAATTATTTTTGGTGCTTTGTTTGGAGTGTTTTTACCTGAACTGGCTCTAAAACAGCAGGTGATTGGACAAATTTTTGTAAGTTTTTTAAAAATGCTGGTAGTCCCTTTAGTTTTTTCAAGTATATATATTGCAATAATGGGACTTGGAAGCTTAAATGATTTAAAATCAATCGGACTCAAAACAATTGGGTTATACCTTCTCACTACAGCTTTAGCTGTTTTGTTAGCTATTGTTGTGATGAACTTAGTGCCAATTGGAGAGCCCACTTCTGTTGAAGGCTTGGAGTACATCAAAGCATCACAAATAGAACCATTCTCCTTTAAATCAATGATACTTAGTTTTATTCCTACAAATATTTTCAACTCTTTAGCAAATGGCTCAATGATGCAAATTATTGTTTTTTCAGTTTTATTTGCCATAGCTTCAATGCATCTGCATGTAAAGAGACAAGAGTTGATGCTTGATTTTTTTACAGCTATTACAAATGCAATGCTTACAATGGCAGAGTGGGTTATTAAACTTACCCCTATTGGGGTTTTTAGTCTTATCTCTTATGTTATTGCAGAACAGGGTGTTGAGATAGTTTTTGGCCTTTGGAAGTATCTGCTGATGGTTATTTCAGTTTTATTTATTCATGCTGTTGTTACCCTTCCGGCTCTGTTAGCCATTTTTGGTAAAATCAATCCATTTAGATATTTAAGTGATATTCGTGAAGCACCAATAATGGCGTTTTCAACCGCTTCAAGTGCAGCAACTCTCCCTGTCTCAATGCGTATTGCAGAAGAAGCGGGCGGAGTTGATGAAAAACATGCATCTTTTGTGCTCCCTTTAGGCGCAACGGTTTCAATGGATGGAACGGCAGCTTATCTTACAATAGCAGTATTGTATATTTCACATTTGGCCGGCATTGATTTGAGTTTAGCAGACCAAGCGCTTTTGGGAATAACCGTGGTTGCACTAAGTGTTGGAGTTGCGGCACTGCCGAGTGCATCTCTTGTTATGATGGTTGTGATTTTAAATCAAATAGGATTGCCTGTTGAGTATATTGCACTTATCATAGCAGTGGATAGGATATTAGACATGGCAAGAACATCTTTGAATGTCACATCAGATTTAGTTGTTGTGAAAATTATTGATCAGATTCAAAAAACAATAATAAAAGAAAAATAGTAAAATAAATATGCTATAATTATTAGAATCGGGAGAGGGCTATGATTAATGCAAGAGAATTAAAAGATATTACAAAAAATTTAACACTGCTTTACGTAGAGGATGAAGATGAGTTGAGAATCTCTGTAGAGAGTTATTTGAGTAAGATATTTGCTAATGTAGTCTCCGCCGCAAATGGCAAAGAGGGGCTGGATTACTACAAAAATGGTCAATTCGATATTGTAATGACGGATATTCAGATGCCAATTATGGATGGTTTGGA
The DNA here is from genome assembly GCF_015265455.1 of Candidatus Sulfurimonas baltica. Lineage (NCBI taxonomy): Bacteria > Pseudomonadati > Campylobacterota > Epsilonproteobacteria > Campylobacterales > Sulfurimonadaceae > Sulfurimonas > Candidatus Sulfurimonas baltica. The sequence continues at coordinate 153,347 of NZ_CP054492.1, forward strand.
GATGTCAAAACAAATAAAAGAGATTAACCATGATCAGGAGATTATTATCACCTCTGCATATGGGGAGACTGTTTATTTTCTTGAGTCAATTCGCATAGGGATTAATGGGTATATTATAAAGCCTATTGACTACATGCAGATGAATCAAGAGTTGTATAAATCTACATTGAAACTCGTTAGTTTTAAAGAAAATGCCGACTATAAACTTCATCTTGAAGATATGGTTGCAGAGCGGACAGAAAAAATCTTGGCTATGGAAGATGAGAGAACAAGAAATTTTGAAAATACAATATTGTCATTTGTTGAGATGATTGAAGACCGCGACACATATACCGGCGGACACTCTCAGCGTGTAGCAAGCTATGCAAAACTCATTGCAAAAGAGATGGGTTTTAGCGATGAAGATTGTGAACTTCTCTACGTGGCGGGTATGATGCACGATATTGGTAAAATTGCCACACCAGATACAATACTGTTGAAGCCTGGCAAACTCAATGATATAGAGTATGAATTAATCAAAGAGCATGCAACGGTAGGTTACGAACTTCTTAATAAAATTCCTATGTACAAGAAGCATGCAGAGATAGTTAGACATCATCATGAGAGATATGACGGAAAAGGTTACCCGCAAGGTCTTGCAGGTGAAGAGATACCATTACTTTCGCATATTTTACTTGTTGCAGATGCTTTTGACTCTATGACAACAAACCGTATCTATAAAGGGCGTAAAAATATTGAAAAAGCGGTAAGAGAGCTTAATGCATTCTCCGGTATGCAGTTTCATCCGGAGGTTGTAAAAAGTGCAATAAAAGTTCTTTCACAAATAGATATAGATACTTTAATAACACAATTGCCTCAAACAGAGATTGAAAAAGAGCGTTTCTCCTATTTTTTCCGTGACCAAATCACAGATGCCTACAATAAGCAGTATCTTGATTTTATATTAGAACGTAATATCCAAAAAGAATATGTGTGTGTTAATAAGCTATACCTTCATAACTTTAATCAATATAACCAAAAAAACAGTTGGGAGGAGGGCGATGTTTTTTTAAACAAGTTTGTTGCTTATTTGCACAAAAACTTCCCTCTATCAACTGTTTTCAGAGTCAATGGGGATGATTTTGTATTAATGAACAAAGAGCATGTGGAGATTGATTTAGAAGAGTTTAAGAAGTTAGATTTTATACAAGATGCCAATGTTAATATAAGTGCTATGCATTTCGACCTAAGAAAAAAGAGTATATCAAACAAACGGGAACTCGAAGAGGCACTGTTGAATGGAGAGCAAGATGATTAAAGATATAAAAGCGCTAAAAGAGATGGTAAAAGAGCTGACAGTGCTCTATGTGGAAGATGAAGATGAGATGAGAAGTGGGAGTGAACTTTTTTTAAAAAAGTTTTTTAATTTTGTCGAGACGGCTAAAGATGGAGAAGAGGGGCTTGAAAAATTTCAGACAAATAGGCACGATATAATTTTCACCGATGTTATGATGCCAAGAATGGACGGGGAGGAGATGATAAAAAAAATTAAAGAGATTGATAACAATATTTTTTGTGTGACGCTAACCGCTTCCGAGGTAAGATTAGAAGATATCAAAGAGATGTGTGATTTATACTACAGAAAGCCAATCTCCTATGATGACATGAATACTGTTTTGCAGGAAATTGTAAAGAAATTCAATTTATAAAATAAATTTTTAAATTATAGGGATGTAAAAAAATGAGGCTTTTCATATTAATAATCACTATTATGTTAACAGCATCACTTTTCGCACATGAAGAGATGAGAATAGGTGTAAGGGCTTATAATGGTAAAGAAGCTGCCATAAAAAAGTGGGGAGAAACTGTTAATGCTCTTAATAAAGAAATCCATGACCATAACATTACTGTAGTGCCGATAGTTACTTTTAAAGATATGGAAAAAGCGGTAGAAGAGCAAACTATTGATTTTATTTTAACAAACCCTACTGAATATGTCGCATTTGAAGTAAGAGACAATGTTCGAAGAATTACCACTCTTATAAATCATGCTGAAGAGGGTGGATTAACTCAGTTCTCATCTATTATTTTTACCAAGGCAGATAGAGACGATATTAATTTCTTGCAAGATACCAAGGGTAAATCTATACTAGGTTTAAAGAAACAGGCATTCGGTGCTTGGCAGATGGCTCATAAAGAGTTCTTAGATAACGGTATTGATCCATTTGAAGATTTGGATGTTAAATTTAACCTAGCTTCTACTCAACAAGAGATTGTATACGCTGTACTAAATGGTAAAGCAGATTTAGGAACAGTAAGAACAGGAGTAATGGAGAGATTGATAAAAGATGGAAAAATATTAACATCTGAAATAAAAGTAATCAATGTTAAAGTAGATAAATTTCCACTTCTTCATAGCACTTCTCTTTATCCCGAGTGGGCATTTGCTTCATTACCACATGTCCCTTTAGAGCTTACAAATAAAGTAGCAATAGCTTTGTTGCAGATAAAACCAGACGATGAGGCTGCTCTACAAGGGGGTTATACAGGCTGGACCACACCTCTTGAGTATACAGTGGTTAGCGACATATTAAAACAACTGAAAGTTTTTCCTTATGAAAATCATGGGAAGATAACTTTAGAGTTAGTATGGCAAGAGTATAAATATACCCTCCTTCTTCTTTCATTGGGTGTCCTATCACTAATGATTTACAATGCACATGTCAATAGTTTAAATGAAAGGTTGGAGCGAAAGGGTAAAAAATTAAAAGAGACAAATGTAGAGCTAGAAAAAGCAACTCTTGAATTATCAAAATTTAGTAAAGAGTTAGAAAAAAGAGTAACTGATGAAGTAGCAGAGAATATGCAAAAAGACAGACTAGTATACCAGCAATCAAAGATGGCATCAATGGGTGAGATGATAGGAAATATTGCACATCAGTGGAGACAGCCAATAGCCATTATATCTATGTGGGCTAACAATATAATAGCAGACATAGATATGGGAAATATTGAAAATGAACAATTAAGAAAATATGCAAACAGTATTAATGCTCAGACACAACATTTGTCACAGACCATAGATGATTTTAGAAACTTTTTTGCTCCAAACAAGGAGAAAAAGACATTCACACTCAAGAACAGCATAGACAAGACAATGTCCCTCTTAACAGCTTCATTTAAAACGCACAGTATTGAACTTATAGAAAATATAGAAGAGATAGAGATAACAGCTTTGGAGAATGAGCTTACCCAAGGCATATTAAATATTATAAAAAATGCAAAAGATATACTCGTTACACTGCCTCGGGAAAGTAGAAAACTTATCTTTGTCAACGTTTACAAACAAGGCAATAGAGCGATTATAGAGATAAAAGACAGTGGTGGAGGAATTCCAGAAAATATAATAGATAAAGTGTTTGAGCCATACTTTACAACGAAGCATAAATCACAAGGGACGGGGATAGGTCTTTATATGACAGAGTCTATAATTACTAAGCATTTACACGGAGAGATAAGTGTTGAAAACTCAGAGTACGATTATGAGGGGAAACATTACAAAGGGGCGGTGTTTGCTATAAGCTTGCCGACTAGTGAGGAAAAAGGGTGAAAGTTGAAATTTAGCCAAAAATTAATATTTATTTTTCTGTTTATTACTACTACTGTACTTTTGAATATAGTGTGGCAAGAGAAGATAGAGCTGCTGAAAAAAGAAAAATATACAGCAGTCACGCAAGAGATACAAGAACAGACAAATATATTAGTTGAAGAGAAGAAAAATGCAACAGTTGCTATTGGTGTCTCATTGTCCTTTGACAAAACTATAAAAGAAGCATTGAAAAAAGATAAAGCAGAGCTAATAAAATTAGGTGAACTCTCAGCATCCTTGCGAAAAAACAGTGATTTTAAAAATGTTTGGTTCCATGTTCTTACAGGAGAGGGAAAATGCTTTTATAGAAGCTGGACAGATAGGAGAGGCGACTCGGTAGTAAATAATAGAATTGATATTGAAGAGATGCTTAAAGATCCAAAAATAATGACAACCATCAGCATTGGCAACTACGATATGACATTTAAGGTAATGATTCCTATTTATGATGAAAAAAATCTACTAGGAATAATGGAAGTAATTACACATTTTAATTCTATCGCCAAAAAACTTGTTAAAAAAGGGATAGAACCCATTATTCTGGCAGATAAAAAGTATAAAAAACAACTTCTATACCCTTTTACAAAACTGTTTATAGATGATTATTATGTAGCCAATCTAAATGCAAATCCTGAATATATGGATATTGTTGAGAAAAAAACTGTAGAACACTTTTTAACTTTAGAAAAAATTTACAATGAAGATAAAGAGAGAGGTAACTTAGAAACACTTTACACGGTGCCTGACATTAAGGGTAACCCTTTGGGATACATCATACTCTTTAAGCCAATCAAGGAAATTGACATGTCAGATATAGAGTGGATGAAAGAGGAGATGGTTTACTACATTGTAATTTTGCTTATCTTATCCGCATCTATATTTTATTATCTTGCAAATAGAAAGATTATTTCTGCTATCTCATCTAAAAACAGAAGTATGAAAAAATTAAATGATTATTTGGAAAAAGCATTAATAGAGGAGAAGGAACTTCAAAGACAGCAGGAAAAAGAGAGACAAATTTTATTCCAGCAATCAAAGATGGCGGCCATGGGTGAGATGATAGGAAATATTGCACACCAGTGGAGACAGCCGATAGCCATTATATCTATGTGGGCTAACAATATAATAGCAGACATAGATATGGGAAATATTGAAAATGAACAATTAAGAAAATATGCAAACAGTATTAATGCTCAGACACAACATTTGTCACAGACCATAGATGATTTTAGAAACTTTTTTGCTCCAAACAAGGAGAAAAAGACATTCACACTCAAGAACAGCATAGACAAGACAATGTCCCTCTTAACAGCTTCATTTAAAACGCACAGTATTGAACTTATAGAAAATATAGAAGAGATAGAGATAACAGCTTTGGAGAATGAGCTTACCCAAGGCATATTAAATATTATAAAAAATGCAAAAGATATACTCGTTACACTGCCTCGGGAAAGTAGAAAACTTATCTTTGTCAACGTTTACAAACAAGGCAATAGAGCGATTATAGAGATAAAAGACAGTGGTGGAGGAATTCCAGAAAATATAATAGATAAAGTGTTTGAGCCATACTTTACAACGAAGCATAAATCACAAGGGACGGGGATAGGTCTTTATATGACAGAGTCTATAATTACTAAGCATTTACACGGAGAGATAAGTGTTGAAAACTCAGAGTACGATTATGAGGGGAAACATTACAAAGGGGCGGTGTTTGCTATAAGCTTGCCAATAAATAAATAAAAGAGATAATAATGATAAGTGAGATATTCTATAAAAGATTAAAAAAAATAAAAAAATATTATATTAATATTTTGATTTCTGCAACGCTTATAATTATTGTATTATTGGTGTGGAGCATTAATAATGAAGTGAAGCATTATAAAAATTTGGCATTAGAGTATGCAAAAATTTCTTTTGATAAAGATTTGTTGTTTAGACAGTGGGCTTCGAGCCATGGAGGAGTATATGTCCCCCCTACATCAAGAACACCCTCAAATCCATATCTGATTAACGTGGAAGATAAGGATGTTGTGACAACAACAGGCAAGAGACTAACACTTATGAATCCCGCCTACATGTTAAGACAGCTAATGCAAGAGAGTGAAGGGCTGTATGGAGCAAAAGGACATATAACAAGCTTAACTTTGCTTAATCCTAACAACAAGCCAAGCGATTGGGAAACTAAAGCACTTAAGTTGTTTGAAGAAGGTAAGGAAGAAGAGGTCCATGAGTTTTTAAACAAAGATGGAAAAGAGTACATATACTATATGAGAGCCTTAGTTGTTGAAGATGATTGTATGAAATGCCATTCACATCAAGGGTATAAGGTAGGTGATGTAAGGGGTGGAGTCTCAGTCACTATACCTATGAAAAAATACAATGATGATATGTATAGTGCGATAAAAAGAGTTCTCTCGGTATTTTTTATTTTTTACAGTATTGTTATCGGGGGTATGCTTTATACATATGGACGTCTAAAAAATTCCCTAGAAGAACAAAAGCGCCTCTATGAAGAGAACAGAAAAAAAGACGAGATAATGTTAACTCAATCGAGAAGCGCAGCCATGGGGGAGATGATTAGCATGATAGCTCATCAGTGGAGACAGCCTATATCAATAATCTCTATGTGGGCAAATAATATAATGGCAGATATTGATATGGACGAAGTTAATAAAGAGGATTTGAGAAAATATGCTGAACATATAAATGAGCAAACTCAGTATCTATCCCACACAATAGACGATTTTAGAAACTTCTTTAAACCGGACAAGGCTAAAGAGAAAGTTTTAATACAGGATGTTATGGAGGAGTGCTTAGGAGTTATCGGGAAAAGCTTAGAAAACAGCAATATAAATATAGAAAAAAATTATACATGTAAGACCCCTGTAGAAATATATGCAAGAGAGCTTATTCAAGTCTATATAAATATACTAAAAAATGCAAAAGAGGCACTTGCTGAGCAAAAGATAGAAGAGGCTAATATAATTATCAATATTTATGAAGACAAGAATAGTGTGATTTGTGAAATTAAAGATAATGCTAACGGGATTAAAGATGAGATAATTGAAAAAATATTCGATCCCTACTTTACAACAAAAGGTGTCCATTCAGGCACAGGGATAGGTCTATATATGAGCAAGATTATGATAGAACAGCACCTAAAAGGGACAATCAGTGCGGTTAATATTAAAAATGGTGTCTGCTTTAGTATCGCTATACCAAAAAAGTAAAGTTTTAAATCGGCACTATTTTATATCCTGAGCCGTAAACGGTTTTAATAATGTTTTTTGGCAGTTTGCTTCTGATACGTTTTACTAAAGAGGTGACTGCATCGTTTGAAAATTCATTTTCATTTGCCGAGGGGTGAAGATAATAAAATATATCTTCAGATGAAAAGTTGTGGCTTTGTTTTGAACATAGTAATTTTAGCAGCATAGTCTCTTTTTTTCTGAGTTGTATCTCTGCGTTATTCTCCCAAAATGTGCAGGTCTCGCTGTCCCAGTAGATGTTGCTGCCAAAATAAATACGCCTTGTAGTGACTCTGATTTGTTCCACTGTGTCAAATAGGACTTTTTTTAAAATATCTGATTTTATAGGCTTTATCAAATATGTTTCAAGATGAAGTTTAACTGCGTGAAGAAGTTTTTCCTGATCAGAGTGAGCACTCATGATTATGATTTTTGTCTCTTTGTCTTTTTGCCTTATTTTAGAGATTAGACTCAGCCCATCAAGGTTTGGCATATTAATATCTGTAAGTATAATATTGGGCCGTTTCTCATTGTATATCTCATAAGCCATTTTGCCACAAGCTGCACTATAGACTCTGGTAAAAAACATCTGTAAATATTCAACCGTTGACTCTCTCAACTCTTCTTCGTCTTCGGCTAACATGATAGAGACATCCCTGATTTTATCAATTTTCAATTTTCATCTTTATAATAAATTTAGCACCTACTTTTGTGCTATTACCTTCATTACTGTTTTTCACACTTAACGAGCCGCCCATATTGTTCTCAATAATCATTTTTGCTATATGCAAGCCGAGTCCTGTTCCCATAGATTTATGTTTGGTTGTAAAGTAAGGGTCAAATATTTTGCCTATTATTTTATCGTCAATACCGCCACAATCATCAGCTATACTAAGCGTTGTGTGCTGAGCATCAGATTTTAGTGAAATAGTGATATTTACATTTTCTAGATTTTTGTTAGCTATGATATCGTTGATATTTGAAAGTATAGAGACTATTACTTGAACAAATTCATTAATAATACCATATATTTTAATATTATCATCAAGATAGAGGTTTAGCTTAACTCCTTTATCGTTTCCAGATAAATGGACAATATTGAGTGCTTTTTTTATTGAATCATTAACTTTAAACCAACTTTTTTCTTTATCTGGGCGGTAGTAGTTCATAAAGTCTTCGATTGTATCTGACATGTAGATTATAGATTTTTCCATTTTGTGCAACTTAGCGTTAACATCATCCTTTTGCAACATATCTGCACTGTTTTTCTCTTGGAGTATTGCTACTGTCGTATTTATGATAGCTAGAGGCTGTCTCCATTGGTGTGCTATATTACCGAGCATTTCGCTGATATCTACTCTTTTGGATTGCTCAAACAGCAGCATGTCACGCTCTTTTAATGCCTCTTCTTTCTCTTGAAGCTCTTTTATCGTGTCTACTAGTTCCTTATTGTACTTCTCCTCTATATATAATCCGCAGTCAAGATTTTTCATATCACTAATCAAATCACTAATGTAATTTTTTTCTATAATAGAACCATGCTGGGGAGCTATTAAATCAATGTCGAGTTTTTCTATTTTATTTAGAGCATAGTTGAATATATCTTTGCTTGGCATATACTCTTGATGAAAAAGTTTTGCTTTATGAAAATATGTCTCATCGGCATAAAAATCCCAAGAGTCATCCAATCCTCCAAAAATATCACCGGAAAACAGAACTTTAGAAGCAGGCTCATAAGATACAAACGCACCAGGCGAGTGACAATAAGGAGTAGTGTAAAAATCAATTCTTAAGCCGGTTGAAGTCACTAATTGGTTGTTGTTTTTATCTATCTCATAATAGTCTGATTTAATAAGGTAGTGTTTAATTAACACAGAAGTTCTTGAGTGCGTAACAACCAACAGGTCGTCTCTGTTTATAAGCTTTTCTATCTCTGGAACCGCTGCTACTAAATCTGGGTCTTGATGATGAAGCACAATGTATTTTATGTTTTTTATATCAGTAAGTGTTTTTACTTTTGCGATTGTCTCATCAAACTCAATCATTGAGCCTGGGTCAATTAAAATAGACTCACTGCCGTTAAGTATAAGATATGGGTGGCACTGAAAAGGGTCATCTTTAAGGTGCATCCCCACCCAATATATATTGGGCGCTATCTCCACCGCCTCTTGAGTGTTTATCTTTTTACTCATAACAAGAAGCCTTTATTTATTTATGACATAATAACATATACTTATTAAATACTCTTTTTGAGATTAAGGGGACAACTATCAAACATATTAGCATTATCGGGTGTGGCTGGCTAGGAAAACCGCTTTCACAAGAGCTTTCATTGGACTTACATGTAGAGTGTTATGAGCGTGACAAAACTCAAGATAACTCAAGTTTTTACCATTGTGACACGATGATTATCGCCATTAATCCAAAGCACAATTATCTTCAAACACTTAGCAAAATAGCTGAATTAACTAAACCTACATGTAGAGTAATTTTAATGAGTTCTACTTCTGTTTACAAGGAGTTTGATTGTGAGATTGATGAGAGTGCAGTTATAACAAAAACATCTTTGCAAAAAGAGGCAGAGGAGCTAATGCAGGCTCTAAAAGATAGTGTTGTTATTCTGAGACTTGGAGGACTGATGGGCGAAGATAGAATCTCTGGTAAGTGGAAAAGCAGCTCATCTTTTGCTGATGGATTTGTGAATTATATTCACAGAGATGATGTTATAAAGATTACAAAAGAGTTGATTCAAAGCAGTTATACAAACGGGATATATAATCTTGTTGCACCTAAACACCCTCTGCGCTCAGAGGTGCATAAAAAAAACAGTGAGGGGTTTGGGTTTGAGCTTGGAGAGTTTGAGGGGAATAGTTACCGCATAGTGAATTCAGACAAGATTATAAAAGAACTAAATTACACTTTTTTGTATCCGGACCCTCTTTACATGTGGAGTAAGAAAGTCTAGTTTTCTCTGGCTAATTTGGCAAAGTCTATCTCTTCTTTTTTGTTTTCACTATCTTCTTTGTCTTTCTCCAAAATACCGCTACTAAAAATAATTCCATCACTTTTGTTTAGTATGCACCCTTTTATACCAGGCAAGCAATCCTTGCTAAGAAGTTTGCAGTAACCTTTGTGGTCATGTTGACATGTCCAACCCATAATAGACCTCTGATTTTTATAATATATAGCGAATTATGATACAATTTTTTAAACAAACGCTTAGGAGCATTATGAGCTATAAAGTATTAGATGTCAATAGTGTAGTAGAGTATCTCTTATCAATAAAAGAAGTTGTTGAATTTTTTGGTACAGAGAGTTTAAATGCTGTTGAAATCGGTGACGGAAATCTAAACTATGTCTATAAGATAAGCTCAGAACAAGAGCCTGAGAAAGCACTTATAGCAAAACAGGCAGTTCCATATCTTAGATGTGTTGGAGAGCAGTTTCCTCTCTCTCGCGAGAGAATGACATATGAGATAAGAGCTCTTGAGAAGTTTTACAAAATCTTTCCAAATTTTGTACCAAAAGTGTACCACTCTAGCGAAGCTATGAGCATTGTTGTTATGGAGTATTTAGATAGTCATATAATTATGCGCGAAGGTCTCATAAACAGAGTTAAATATACTAAGTTCTCTGAACATATCTCAACCTACATGTCAGCTACACTTTTTTATACCTCATCTATTGCTATGAGCAGTTTAAACAAAAGAGAGCTTATTGGTAAGTTTAACGGCAATACCGAGCTATGTAAATTAACCGAAGATTTAGTTTTCAGCTTCCCATTTATGGAGCATGAGACAAATGACAATGAGAATGTAGAAAATAATGTAAATGCCAAAAAACTTTTTGAAGATTATGAGTTTAAAGAGAGAGTGTTGGAACTAAAATATAAGTTTATGACCCAAAGTGATGCGTTGCTCCATGGTGATTTGCACACAGGTTCTATTATGATAAATGAAAATGAAACATACGTAATAGACCCGGAATTTGCTTTTGTAGGCCCTTTTGGTTTTGATGTCGGGGCACTTTTGGCGAATTTGGTGAACAACTATATACATCACTCTGTTGTTACAAAAGATACGGAGTTTATGGAGTGGCTGCTTCAAACCATAAAAGAAATTTTAGACAAGTTTTGTGAGAAGTTTTTAAACTATTGGAGTGAGTCAAAAAACTCTGCCCTTTGTGTTGCGGGCTTTTTGAATGAAAAAACACTTCATGATTATAAAAAAAGGTTTGTCAAAAAAATCCTAAAAGATAGTGTCGGATTTGCAGGATGCAAGATGGCTAGAAGAGTTTACGGTGTTGCAGGCGTTGCAGAGATACGAGGTGTAAAAGATGTGACATTAAGAGGCGAAGCTGAGGCGCTGGCTCTATTAATAGCAAGAGAGTTTGTTATGAACTACGACAAAATAGACACAAGTGACGAGATATTGGAGATTATAAAAAATGCAGGGTAAATATAAGGCTTTATGGTTAAATGATGATGACTTTTATGAGTATTTAGAAGTTATAGATCAGACAAAACTTCCGTTTGAGTACGATACAAAAATTCTTACAACGACTGACGAGGTAGTTAGAGCCATAAAAAATATGACTGTTCGGGGTGCTGGAGTTATAGGTAGCGTTGCAGCATTTGGGATATATATAGCGGCTATCGAAGTAGAAGGTGAGTATGAAAAACTAAAAGAAAAAGCAAATCTTATAAGAGAATCACGACCGACTGCCGTTAACCTTATGTGGGCGGTTGACAAGATGATGGAGCTTTTAAAGGATTCAGAAGATCCGGAAGATTCAGAGGCTTTAGCTGAAGATGCGTTGAAGTTTGCAATACAACTAAATGATGAAGAGGCATTAGAGAGTCAAAAAATAGCTCAGTACGGATGTGACATAATTGAAGAGATTTTAAAAAAGAAAAATAAGACAAAGATAAATATACTAACACACTGTAACGCAGGATGGTTAGCTGTTATAGATGAGGGTACAGCTCTCGCACCTATCTATGAGGCAAAAAGAAGAGGAATAGATGTACATGTATGGGTTGATGAGACAAGACCAAGAAACCAAGGGGCAAGTCTTACAGCTTGGGAGCTCGAACAAAGTGGGATTGAACACACTATCATTGCAGACAATACCGGCGGACATCTGATGCAGCACGGTGAAGTTGACATGGTTATAGTCGGAGCAGACAGAGTGAGTGCAAATGGCGACGTGGCAAACAAGATAGGAACATACTTAAAAGCACTTGCCGCATACGATAATAACATCCCTTTTTATGTAGCTATACCAGCCTCCACTTTTGATTTTAGTATAAAAGATGGTGTAAAAGAGATTCCTATTGAGCTTAGAAGTCCAGATGAAGTGAGATATATAAAGGGTGTTGATGAAGAGGGAGTTGTGAGAGAAGTTCTTATTACCCCAAAAGATTCACCCGCAATCAACTACGGCTTTGATGTGACTCCTGCCAGACTTATAACAGGTCTTATAACAAACAAAGGTCTCTGCTACGCCAATTACGACAGTATTGTGAGAATGTTTTTTAACGTTTCTGATAAATTATAATATAGTTATTTAGCGTTTATATATAATTTTTCCTTATTTAAGACAGTCCTCAGACAATAGTGTGTAGACTTGTTTCATATATGATAATTTAAGGAAATGAAAATGAAAAAAATTACTACACTGCTATTGGCTGTTGGAACACTTTCTCTATTTGGAGCTTCAGATATACAAACTTTTGGTTGCGGTATCACAAAAAGTGCGTACTTAAAAAAGCTTAATGCCGCTTATGCAAAAAAGTATAACGTAAAAGTTACTATTCCTGGAAGAGGTGGAGCAAGCAAGGCTATTTTATTAGCAGGAGCTGGCAAGGTTGCTGTTGGTAGTGGTTGTCGTCCTGTCATAGATATCGCTAATGATAAAGGTGTAGTTGGAACTCATGTGGCTTGGGGAGCTTTAGTGTTTTTAGTAAATCCAAATAACCCTTTAGAAACAGTTACAGTAGATCAAGCAAAAAGTATAATGATGGGTAAAATCACAAACTTTAAAGAGATTGGTGGAGAAGATCAAGCTATAACTGTCTATGCAAGAAAAGGTAAAACTTCTGGTGTTGGTTATGCAGCAAGAGACTCTATCTTTAAAGATCCAAAAGCAAGTTTTGCAAAGGGTGCAGAACTAAAGGGAAGTTCTGGTCCACTTAGAAAAGCTATTGCTAAAGACAAAGGTGGTTTTGGAATTGGAGATATATCTAGTGCAAAACACAACACAAAGCTTGTTAAGATTTTAAAACTTAATGGCGTTGATGCTTCAAAAGCAAATATTGCAAGCGGAAAATACTCTCTTTATAGACCTTTCTTTTTATATACAAAAGGTGTACCAGCTGGTGAAGCAAAAAACTTTGTTGACTATGCCCTATCTGCTGAAGGACAAGATGTTATAAGTAAAGCGGGAACTGTAAACTTAAAAGAGGGAAGTTCTCTAAAAAAATAGTAAAGATAGGAAATAAAAATGTATAAAAATATTTCAATTGGAAAGAAAACCTCTATCCCAATAGTTGTTGTTTCTCTTGTATTCTTAATAATAGTCTCTGTTATTGAGTTTTATATAGCATCAGGCATTTCTGAGAAAACATATACAGGTACAAAAGAGGAACTTCTTTCTAAGTTAAAAGATAAATTAGCTCTAAAGTATGAAGTTGGAATAACAAGTGCGATATCTTTAGCTTCAAACATGGAACTAAAAATGGCTGTAGAGGAAGATGATCGAGACTTGGCATTAGAAGTCATTCAAAATCTAGGTAAGGCTTATAAAGCTAGTACAAACTACAAAAACATTAAAATCCATATTCACACCAAAGATGTAAAATCTTTTTTAAGAGCATGGAAACCAGAAAAAAATGGCGATGACCTTAGTGGTTTTAGACATACTATCAATAAAGTAAAACAAACAAATAAACCTGTTTTAGCAATAGAGATGGGCAGAGCTGGAATGGTAATGAGAGCTATTGTTCCTATCCATAACTCATTTGGCTATGCAGGTTCACTTGAATTTATTCAAGGACTCAATTCTGTTCAAAAAAGCTTTAAAGAAGAGAAAGTTGAGTTTCTTTTTTTAATGGATGACAAGTTCTTAAACATAGCTACTTTAGCAAAAAAGAATGAGAGAGTACAAAACTATGTTCTTTCTCAAAGAAGTTATGACAAGCCTTTTTTAGCAGATGCAAAAAAACTGGACTTTGCAAAGCTTCTTGAAAATGGTTTTTTAGTAACTGATAATTACATGTATACTTATGAATATGTAAAAGATTTTCAGGGTGAAAAAATCGGTTTATATCTTCTAGGAAAAAACGTAGAAATAGTTAATGATACAGTAAATGATTCTCTACAAATTGTTTATATCTCAATTGGAGCTATTCTTGCATTAATTCTGCTTATTAACATAGTTGCTCTTTTGACAATTAGAAAAGCTATAACTGTTCCTTTACTCTCGCTAATAGCACATACAAAAGAGTTGTCTTCTGGAGAAGGGGATTTAACTAAAAGGCTTCCTTGTCATTATAATGGAGATGAAATATGTGAAACAAACAGTTGGATAAATACTTTTATAGAAAAAGTTCAAGAACTTGTAAATGAGAGTAAAAAACTAGCTTCTAATAATAATGCTGTAGCAAGTGATTTATCCAATAGCTCAAGTAAAATAAAAGAAAGAGCAGTTAGTAGTGCGTCTGTTATGAATGAGCTTGTTGCCAATGGAGAAAAAGTAGATGAGCTTCTTCAGATTACAAATGCAGAAGCAAAAAATACTCAAGAAGTAATTGCCTCAACACAAATGAAGCTGGAAGCGACTAAAGGTATTTTACTTGATTTAACAAATATGATGAGTGAAAGTTCTCAAAAAGAACTAGCCCTTGCAGAAAAACTAAATAGACTAACTGAAGAAGCAAGTCAGGCAAAAGATATTTTAAATATAATAGGAGACATTGCAGAACAAACAAATCTATTAGCTTTAAATGCGGCGATTGAAGCAGCACGTGCTGGTGAACACGGTAGAGGTTTCGCTGTTGTTGCAGATGAAGTTAGAAAGCTTGCTGAAAGAACTCAAAAGGCTTTAAATGATATCAATGCAACGATTAGCGTTATTGTTCAATCGATTATGGATTCAAGCCAAGAGATGAATTCAAATGCAGAAGTTTCAGAAAAACTTATGGAACTCTCAAATATTGCAGATAAAGAGATGGAAGAGTCAGCAATCAATATGAATGAAGCAACTATCTCCGTAGAAAAAGCGGCTAACGACTCAGTATTTTTATCTACTCAGATTGAAAAAATGCTTGTTGATATTAAGCAAGTTAGTGAAATGGAAAGCTTAAATGCAAAAAGTGCTGAAGAGATGGATAATTCTCTACACTCCTTAGAAGAATCTGTAAATCAGTTAGATAAAAACTTATCAACATTTAAATCATAAGTTTTTTAGCTAAAATTCTAAAGCTATAAAATTTATAAGGTAAAGTATTGAAAAGTTTATATAATGATAAAGAAGCAACGAATTACAAAACGGACTTAGATTTAAGAGTCTATACATCTAGACTCTTAGGAAGAGACAGTTCTCTTGTTTTACACGGAGGCGGAAATACTTCTGTAAAATCAACTGCAATAAATCTTTTTGGTGAAAGTGAAGATATACTATACGTAAAAGGTAGTGGTTGGGATTTAGCTACTATTGAGGCTGAGGGTTTTGCCCCTGTAAAAATGGATATGCTTTTAAAAATGGCGGAGTTAAAAGAGCTTAACGACACAGATATGGTTAAGTACCAAAGAGTTGCCATGACAAACCCTCATGCTCCAAACCCCTCTGTTGAAGCTATTTTACATGCAATTATCCCTTTTAAATTTGTAGACCATACTCACACTGACGCTGTTGTGACTATTACAAATACTGAGGGTGGTGAAGATAAAATAAAAGAGCTTTACGGCGATAAGGTTCTTATTATCCCTTATATCATGCCTGGGTTTGTCCTTGCAAAACTTATTTACGATATGACCAGAGATGTAAACTGGAGCGAGTTGGAGGGAATGGTTCTTATGAATCATGGTCTTTTTACATTTAATGATGACGCTAAGAAGTCTTATGAAAAAACTATAGAGCTGGTTGACAAGGCTGAGAAGTACTTAGCAGATAAGGGAGCTACTCTACATGTAGAAAAAGAAGAGTTACATGTAGAGCTTTTAGAGCTTGCTAAAATTAGACGAGAGGTCTCCAAGATTAAAGGTAAAGCGACTATCTCTATCTTAAATGACAGCAATGAAGCTATAAACTTCTCAAAACAAAATATAGAAAAAATTGCGACACAAGGCCCTTTAACACCAGACCATGTTATAAGAACAAAACGAATTCCGGCTATATTGGGAGTTGATTTTGAAGTAGAATTAGAAAATTATGTACAAGATTATAAACAATACTTTGGTGATAACAAAAAGGACGAAACACTTTTAAACCCTGCACCTAATTTTGCTATCCTTAAAGATAGAGGGGCACTCTCATTTGGTGCAAATGCTAAAGAGGCAAATATAATCAAAGACATAAATGAGCACACTTTTGAAGCGATTTTAAAAGCAGAAAAACTTGGTGGCTATAAAGCCCTAAGTGCTGCAAATATTTTTGAGGTTGAGTACTGGTCACTAGAGCAGGCAAAACTAAAAGGTGGCGGAAGTGCTCCTGAGTTCAGTGGTCAGGTTGCTCTTGTAACAGGAGCTGCAAGCGGAATAGGGTTGGCAATTGCAAAGATGCTAAATGCAAGAGGTGCTGCGGTTGTGGCTCTTGATATAAATCCAGACATAGAGACAATCTTTTCAAAATCTGATGCAATCGGTGTGAAGTGTGATTTGACATGTAGCGATGATATTCAAAATGCTGTTAGTAGAGCTGTTAAGAGTTTTGGCGGGATTGACATAGTTGTAAGCAATGCGGGCATCTTTACACCTAGTGAGAATCTTGACATGTTAAGCGATGAGAATTGGCAAAGAAGCATGGACATTAACCTAACGTCACACCAAAAACTTATCAAATATACTGCTCCATTTTTAAAACTTGGAGTCAACGCTTCTATAGTGATGGTCGCTTCTAAAAACTTTCCTGCTCCAGGAAAAGGTGCGGCAGCTTACTCTGTTGCAAAAGCTGGACAGACTCAGCTGGCTAGAATAGCAGCACTTGAACTCGGTGAATTTGGGGTAAGAGTAAACACTCTGCACCCACATGCAGTGTTTGATACAGCAATCTGGACTGATGATGTTTTGGCAAATCGTGCAAAAGCTTATGGAATGAGTGTTGAAGAGTATAAAACCAACAATATTCTTAAGACAGAGATAAAGTCAGAAAACGTAGCAGAATTAGTATGCGCAATGGCAGGAAAGCCGTTTGCAAAAACTACCGGCTCTCAAGTTGCAATAGATGGCGGAAGCGATAGAATAATTTAGTTGAACTCTCTGAATAATTAGCAATTAGACTCTGAATCAAGTTCAGAGTGACGGAATTATCGTCATTCCAAGCTTGACTTGGAATCTAGTTTATGAATTAATCAGAGGTCTCTGTTACATCTTCTCTGAGAGGTGGGTCATCAGAAGCAGTTGACCCATTCCTTCAAAGAACTTATTAGCACCCATCTCCTTAGCCTCTAAAGCCTTTTGGAGGGCTGTTAAGAAAACTAGTTGTGATTCGTCCGAAGCTCCCATAAAAGTCTCTATAATATAGTTAAATGAAAGTGTATGAACTTCTCCGTTAACATCAAAGTCTATCTCCGAGAAAATATCAATACCTTCCTCAGTCAATATCTGCTTGCATTGTTGTTGTATTTTATTCATCTTATCGCCTCTACGTCTAGCTCACCGCTTTTTAGTTTTACTAGATAATCCTCTAATTGTTTTTTAACATCGCCACTTAGAATAAAGAGTCCTAGTATATTCGGCACCGCCATAGTAAGCATAAGCATAAAACTAAAATCTACCATTATTCCTGTGCTTACAACAGTAGCAATCACCGATAGAGATAGAAACATTATTTTATAAACAACCGAAAATTTAGAGCCAAAAATATAAACCCAAGCTCGCTCGCCGTAGTAAGACCAAGATATCATTGTAGAAAAAGCAAAAAGAAATATACTTACGGATAAAACAGTCGGAAACCACGATAACACAGTTCCATAAGCTGCACTTGTAAGAGCTGCTCCCTCTTTTGCTGCAATAAGAGATGCATGCGCACCGTCCGGCTCATAAACACCAGTAATAATGATAACTAAAGCAGTCATTGTGCATATAACAACTGTGTCAATAAAAGGTTCGTAAAGTGCAACAAAGCCTTGTCTTACAGGGTATTTTGTTAGTACAGGGGCATGTGCAACAGGGGATGAGCCAAGCCCAGCCTCACTTGAAAAAACAGCCCTCTGAAAACCTTGTATCAATGCTCCAAGCATACCGCCATAAATAGCACTTGTACTAAATGCTTCAGTAAATATTAGAACAAAGGCATCATCAATTTTGTCATAAAATGAACCTAAAATCCATATTGATGCACTAAGATATATAACAACCATAACTGGGACAAGTCTCTCTGTTATAGCAGAAATTCTTGTTATTCCACCAATGATAACTGCACCTGCTAAAGTTGCAATGATAAATCCAAATACTAACGGGTTTTCTGCAAAATATGGAACTTCATGTGAAATAGCGCTATAAGCTTGGGATACTTGGAAGATATTACCTCCTCCAATTGCTCCACCAATCATTAAAAATGCAAACATTACAGCTAAAATTTTGCCAAAGCTGACATACCCTTTCTTTGCAAGACCCTTTGAGAGATACTCCATGGCACCACCCATAACAGTACCATCTTTTAAAAATTCTCTATATTGAATAGAGAGGGTGACCTCTGTGAATTTTAGGCTCATACCTAAAAAACCGGCAATTATCATCCAAAAAGTAGCTCCAGGCCCTCCAATAGATACAGCAAGAGCAACTCCCGCAATATTGCCAAGTCCAACCGTTGCACTTAGAGCAGTTGTTAAAGCTGCAAAAGGAGATATTTGTCCTACATCATCTATTGTTTTGTACTTTCCCCTTAGTATGTTAAAAGAGTGACTGAACGCTCTTATATTTATGAATTTTGTAACAAATGTAAGATAAATACCACCAGAAATAAGCCAAGCAACTAAAAAAGGAAAATTTACACCATCAACTGTTCCAAAAAGTATGTCAAAAAATAAAAATGCCTCTAAAAAAGAGTTAATGCTAATAAAAATTTCACTCAAATACTACCCCTAAAAACTATTTAAAAGTATTGTAACAAACTAATCTTAATCTCATTTTGTGTCAATAGTAACAAAGTTTACTGATTGTAGTAGATAACTATTGACATTTGAAAATTTATTGACTATAATTTCGCCTCATTAACCAGCTGTATGGTCGGTTTTTGTAATAGGTCGGGGTGTAGCTCAGTATGGTTAGAGTACCTGGTTTGGGACCAGGGGGCCGAAGGTTCGAGTCCTTTCACCCCGACCACCTTTTTTTATATTTACTGCATGGTGGGATTAGCTCAGTTGGTTAGAGCACTGGTTTGTGGTGCCGGGGGTCGCGGGTTCGAATCCCGTATCCCACCCCATAAAATAAATATAAAAAATAAAAATTAATTAATAAATTATTGTGGCGTTCGTGGCTCAACTGGATAGAGTTTCGGACTTCGGATCCGACGGTTATAGGTTCGAATCCTATCGGGCGCACCATGTTTTTATATGTATGCGTCCTTAGCTCAGCTGGATAGAGCAATGCCCTTCTAAGGCATCGGTCTCAGGTTCGAATCCTGAAGGGCGTACCACTTTTCTTTTTATTTAAGAATAGAAAGATATAATGTCGAACACAAATCACATGCGGATGTGGTGAAATTGGTATACACGCCAGACTTAGGATCTGGTGCCGCAAGGCGTGGAGGTTCAAGTCCTCTCATCCGCACCATACCTAAAATAGGTACTTTCAAAGACTTTCTACTAAAATTTAAGAAAACTCAAAAACCTCTTTTTTACTACAATTTAACTACAAACACTCAAACTTAAAATTAAATTCTTTTTTCAATTAAGTTGAAAAATTAAGCTTAATAAACCATTACACACTACTAAAAAAAATTAATGAAAACTTTTGCAAGAATTTGAAAGATATTGTTGAGAAATACAATAGTGCTTTGTTCTATAATCGTGTATTTCTCTTTATTAACTTTCCTCAACAATAGTAGTAGTATTACCCAGTTTAAATTATTTAGCGGGGTACCAAGTGTTTTTGCATTCCCAATTGCAGCAATATTTATATATTGTGCGGTTAGCCTCTTGGCTTCCCGCTGAGTAATTTTCATAGGAATACTTGGTACCTGTTCCCAACTCAATCAATTATCAATGTTAAAAATAAAATGATAGGCGTATTATCAAGCGTCTGATGAAGTAAATATACTGTTATGTGTAATAGCATAGTTAAAAAGCATAATGAGTACCTAGTATATTGAAAAAATAGTAGAAATTGATATAGTCGCGGCTGCTCTCACATGGAAACAAAAAGGGGGATCGATTACACGCGAGTTAGTAGCGCTGTGGATGATACTATGCTCTCATCACCTTCTCATACCAAGACCTAAATCTAAACTATCACATATAGACAAGGAACAAGCTGTACAGCACAACCGACAGTTGCATGGTATGCTCTTGCTGAGCGTGTAAAAGGCGAAGAGGCTATTCGATAACTGATCGAAACGATGGAATTATAACATATATCGTATATATGTAAAAATCAAGAGCAGATAGGTCTGCCAAATTTTTTGGCATGCTTTAAGCCCTAACTACAGCCTCTCCTCCTTACTCACTCTAGAATTATTGGGTTTTATAGATAAATTTAGGAACTATATTATCAAAAAATATTTCTTTGTTAGTATTTGGCATATAACTTTTAGTATTGAACATCAATTTTAATCAAAGCTAAACCTCATAACAAATGTTTTATATCTTTCAATTATTTTAGGATGAATACCAGTAACTGTTTCGCATTTAGAATCAAATCCAACCTCTTTAATTATATTTTGCCAGAATTTATCTTTAAGTAATTCATCATCATCTAATTTAGTAAATAAGATAACCAAGAAACAAACTATAATTTCATAATGCGAATGAAATTCTTCACTGTAAGGAGGCATATCTGCATGTGATTTTATTATTCTATAAATGTTGACAAAACGCTTAATTGTCCTAGGTGTGTCACCAACAAAATTCACAACTTTAGATATAAATAATAATTCAGCTTTTGTAATTTCTAGCCGCGTGACCTCTTGATTTTTACTATCTGGTGAGCCTTCCACACCTGCTGAGTCTTGTTCCACACCTGCTGAGTCTTGTTCCACACCTGCTGAGTCTTGCTGTAGTAAAGAATCTAACAAATTCTTTTTATCTTGAGTATCCATATTTTTAAGCTTAAATGGTATTTGAAAAATCTTTTCTAAATATTCTGAAGGAGCGATTTTATTGTTGCCTGTTGCTGAATTTGATATTAAACTATTAGAAACCCATTTTGGGTCTACTCCAACAACAACAACAAATAAATCAAAAGCTAGTATTAAATGTATTGCTTCAAGCACTTGCATAACCATTTCTGGTTGACATCTATCTAAATCATCTATATACAAAATAATACGATCTATCTTATATTCAGATTCCTCATTGCTATTTGTTAGATGACTCGTTAATGCCTCAAAATCATTTCTGATTGTTGAAATTACTCCAAGATGTTTTGCATAATCATCACTTTCAAACCTTTGAGAAATAAATGAAGCAAGACGTTTCCCTGATTTAATATCTTCTATCTCTTTCTCAATATATTCAATATTTTTAGATTCATCAAAGATATCATTCTGAATATTTATAATACGTAAATTTAGAGAGCTAATTTGGCTAAGTAAACCTTTTTCTTCTTCAGTATTCTGTTGTATAACAGATTCTTCATACGAGTCCCAATGATCTATAATTTTTTTTAATGGAGTTATTTTTTCTCTTACTGTAGATATTTTTTTAGCTATTAGAAGAATTACTGGTAAAGATGGAGTAAGTATTGATAATAGCCAATTATTAATTTCATTATAATATATAATAAAAGGAATAAGAATTATCAAAAATATCCAAAAATATATTGATTTATATAATAAACTCCATACTTGCTTAAGGAGTGTTCCAATTTTTTTAGCATCAACATAAGCTTTATGTATATCTTTAAAACTCTTAAAGCCTAAAGTGTCATCATTAGAAAAAATATCTATTCGTTCTTTAACACTAGGTATTTGTAATATTTTTGTAGAAGTATTTTTTAATTTAGCTATTTGTCCTTCTAAATTTTCTTTAGTACCTGCTATTTTTTCAAGTTCTTTTTCATTAATTTTTTTAGTATCTTCTAACTCTTGCTTTTGACTCTTTTTTTCATTAATATGTTCTTTTACTGATTCAAGTTTTGAGTAAAGTGTTTTGTAGTCTTTTTTGTCTGAACCTGATATATATATATTCAAATCATGAAAAATTTTATTGACTAAACTTGCCCATAAATTTGAGTCAGAATAGTGCCATGCATTAAATTTTATAGGCACAATATGTTTACAGTATACACTCTCTTCAGAACTGCTCAAATAATTGATCTGATCTTCTAATTTATGCATAAAGAAACTTTTTCCACTACCCCAACGGCCGAATAAACCTATTGCCAATGGTAAGGGAGTTTTGTTATAAGCAATTACTTTAGCTAATGCTTTAACATCAGAACCGATAGAGAGTTCGTCATCAATTTTAAATTCTTGATCACTAGAAACTCTTGCAATAATTGTCCCATCATTTCTATGTACTGCATATATATCAATAGATTTTTTTGTATTTTCTTGAATACTGTTAGTAATAGTATTTTCGCTAATAACAGCTTTAGTTTTATTGTCAATATTCTGAGCATTAACATGGCTCTTTACTTCTCGTAATGTAATAAAATTTGTAGCATATTTTTTAATTGCAGCTATAGGGTCATTATCCATAGCATCAATCATCTCTTTGCCAATAGGGCTATAAGAAACAATAGGATTAGCCCTATTTAGTTTTTCTATATCATTTTCTGCATTTCTAATAGCACGCTTTTTTAATCTTTCATCTGCTTTTTTACTTAGAAATTATGGATAAAAATCACACTTATGCAAAAAACGGAGCAAATCGGACACCAATGCCGTTTTAGTTCGGACACCCGTGCCGGTTCTAATCGGACAGTGATGCCGGAAATGATTCGGACACTTTTGGATAAAAAACGCGATTTTAGAATCGTTTAAGAAAGAGATATTTTCTAAATTTAAATACACTGATTGTAAATGATTTTACAAGGGTGTTAAATGAGGATAATATCAATGAAACAAGTTCGAGATGTACTGCAACTTCATAGTGTTATGAATTTGTCTTTGCGGAGAATTGAAGGTGCTACAAGAGTAGCTAAAAGTACAATATCCGATTACATAAAAAGATTTAAAACCTCTGGTCTGAGTATTGAGCAAATCAATATTTTAGACGATGACTCACTAAGATTAAAATTATTTCCTGAACACTCATCTGTTATAGTCTCTCGTAGAGCAATGCCAGACATGAACTATCTCCACAAAGAGATGAAACTCCGCAAAAAAACTAAGGTGACACTCCAACTTCTTTGGGAAGAGTATAAGGTAGACAACCCTGATGGATACGAATATACACAGTTTCGTTTATACTACAGCAGATTTAAACGAACACTTAACCCATCAATGCGTCAAACCCATTTAGCGGGCGAAAAAGTCTTTGTGGATTATAGTGGCTTAACGATGCCAATTTATAATCAAAGAACCGGCGAAGTCGAAAAAGCACAGATATTTGTAGCTGTATTGGGAGCGAGTGGATATACATTTGTACATGCAACACCAAGTCAAACACAAGAGGATTTTATTTATTCACATGTAATGTGTTATAGCTTTTATGGTGGTATACCAAGAGTTATAGTTCCAGACAATCTCAAGTCAGCCATTATCTCCAATAATAAAAATGGAATAGTCGTCAATGAAAGTTATGCTGATTTAAATAGACACTATTCCATCGCTGTTGAACCGGCACGACCTCGTAAACCAAAAGACAAGCCTAAAGCAGAACAAGGTGTTCAAGCTATACAGCGCTACATATTAGCAAGATTTCGCCATCACAAATTCTTTAGTGTAGACGAACTAAACCAAGCCCTTGCTCCACTTCTTGATAGATATAATGATAAAGTTATCAAGCATCTGCAAAAAAGCCGTACTGAGCTATTTGAAGAACTTGATAAGCCATATTTAAATCCACTCCCTATGAACAGATATGTTTATAAGCAGTTTAAAATCGCTCGTGTCAATCAAGACTACCACATAACTTTAGAAAAGTGCAATTACTCCGTACCCTTTAAATACATAAAAGAAGAAGTTGAAGTGAGATATTCAACTCAGAGTGTTTATATCTATCATAAACATAAACTCATAGCCACACATCCAAGACTCAGGAGGATTGGGGAGAGTTCAACACTTCATGAGCATATGCCAAATGACCATCAATACATCAATGAGAAGATGAACCCAGATAGACTCCGCTCATGGGCTAAAAATATCGGTGAATTCTCAAGTGTGTTTGTAGAAGATGCGTTTGAAGAAGTGCAACACAATCCTCAAGCGTACAGAAAAATATCTGCTGTACTCTCACTAGCTCGCATCTATGGAAAAACAGAACTAGAATTAGCGCTTATGTACGCAGTAAGAATGAGAACTGTCACAACCAAGTCTATTAAGTCCATACTTGATAAAAAACTCTATCTTGCAAAGAGTGCCAACAACACAATTCCTCCTAAACAATCACTCTTTGATACACACACTAATATCCGCGGTGCGGATGAATATAAATAAAAAAGGAAAAATACAATGGATCACACAACAATAATCAATAAACTTGGCGAGTTAAGCTACAAAGGTTTTAAAGATGCATATATGCACCAGATAGAAGATGTTAACTACGACACTCTATGTTTCGAAGACAGACTCTATCAACTTCTTGATGCTCAGGATATCTTTCTTAGAAATAAGCGCATTGCGATGGCATTTAGACTTTCAAAAATAAAAGATAAACAAGCTGCAATAGATGCTATAGATTTTTCTCCAAGAAGAAAAATAAATAAGACACAGATACACTCTCTGGCAGCACTAAATTTTATACATTCCAAGCAAAACGTCATAATCACGGGTAAAACAGGCACTGGTAAAAGTTACATTGCTCAAGCAATGGCTAATCGCGCAATTATTGACGGATACAGAGCATATTATATAAGGACACCTTCATTGCTTGAGGAGATACGAATATCAAGAATAGATGGGACTTATACAAATTTACTCAAAAAATATTCAAGATTTCAGCTCCTGATTCTTGATGACTTTGGAGTTGCGCCAATGATTGAAGATGACGCTACAAATTTATTTGAGATTATTGAGGACAGAACTGAGATAAATTCTACTATTATAACCTCACAACTTCCAGTGAGTGAGTGGTACAACTATCTCAATAACAACACAATTGCAGATGCAATTTTAGACAGGGTTGTTCACTCGTCTCACAGGGTAGAATTAAGTGGACCATCTATGCGAAAAATCAAATCTACGATAGAGAATAAGGAAATATTAGAATAGCATCCGGACACTTATGCTAAAATGTTGTTACAGAAAATATCTCTTCTTAAACTGTCCGAACTGAAACGGCAGAGGTGTCCGGATACTCCGTCATATGCACACTTAGTTATGTCTTCAATTTAATTAAATAGGGAGTTAACATATAATCCTATTGTCAATGAAGTTTGAGTATCATTTTATAAAGAGATATGGAGTTAAGAATGATTCTACAACTAACAAAAAAATTATCAGATAAACTCAAAGTAGATTTAGTAGAGATTGATACCACGAAGCATAACGATATAGGTAATTATCATTGTAATTTACTCAAATTTGGTAGATACAACTGTGTATTAATTACCAACGATAAAACTCTATTCTCATTTTTTATATATGGATTAATAGCTTCTGATTTCAAAGATTTTAAGGAGAGTATTTCTCAACCCATTTTTAAGATAATGGTAGAGTTGGGATTCTCTCAATATCAGTTTGAAAAAGTATTACTTTCATTAGAAAATATTCAATATGCTAAAACTTCCAATAGGAGTGTAATTTCTTCTATGAATGATATGAAAAATCAGATTGAAGCTTATCTGTATGCTGGAGATAATCTCTATGAGCTTCACAGAAAACTCAACAATACACCTTACAAGTATGTTAAGTATAACTACCCTACTGATTTGTTTAAAGAGTTGTTAGGTAATTCAGATAATAGTAACCCTCACTCTAAAAACTGCAGTAGTGTAAATAATGTTGATTGGGATGGTAAAATAGAATGAAAATAAAAGAAATTATTGAAATTGAGATGGATGATTGTTTAGGATTTTATATAAATTTAGATTGTATAGTCTACACAGATAAAAGTTTCAAATATAGAATTAGAAAAGAGTATTATAAGTATGATAAACTAGAAATTGAAGATACTTTTTTTGATACTGATGAAGAGTCCAAAAGAGAGTTTGATTTAATTATTGAAGAGTATAGATAGGGCTATTATTTAGAGTACTTTTCTCCTAAAGTGTGTTTTGGAGTATGTTCCAAAATTCAGCTCTATTTGGAACAATCTTCCTGTTACTAAAAATTGTTTCAAATATAAGAAGAAAATGAACTTGATAGAGGTCTCTGTACTGGCAATGCTAGAGATGCTGTGGAGTTTATGCTATGCGTGTGCGTTATAAAACAGTGTATTTCTCCTCTATCAATATGATATTTATTTTACTAAAAGTAGTACCAACCATTAACGCGTATAGTGCCTAAAATATAAAATAATAGATGATGTAAATATTGAATATTTAAAAGTGAATTTTACTATATTTTATTAAATTTGGAACTATGCCAAATTTGTACTAGAAAAAGTATTACTACCTTTTAAAATATATCCATAATTGACAATATTTTCAATTTGTAATAAAGGGACTTTTCTCCTAAGTCTTGACATTGTATCTCTTAAAGTGGAGTTTGAGATATTTTTGTTCTCCCATAGTATTGTTTTAATAGTTTCATTAGAGACGTTGTTATTTATATTTCTGCATAGTAGATCTAGGAGATTAAGTTCTTTGTTTGTCAAATCAACAGGCATATTGTCTATGAAAAATGTTTTTTTTGTAAGATTATATAATTGATTGTTGCCTAAATCAATAAATTTATTAGGACTAAGTACTTTTAGGATACTTTGATGAACATATTTTATCTTTTTGAGTGCGACTGTCAGTGTTGCTTCTACATCACTTAATTCAAAAGGTTTGATTAAATAGCCAAAAATATTTGTGTCACTGGCATCTGAAATAGTAGCAGAGTCCCCATATGCAGTCGTAAATATAATGGGAAGAAAATAGAGTTCATTTAAAAGATGAGCAGAGGTAATGCCATCTATTGACCCATCTATGTTTATATCCATAAAGACAAGGTCTATAGTCTGGTTTTGAACTATATTGAATGCTTCATCTTTATTTGTCGCTTCAAATATATTTTTGTAACCTAAGGTTCTAAGTATATGTTTTATGTATTGCAGACCAAAGACGTCATCTTCTACTACTAAAATATTATATGTGTGCATGAGTGCTCTCAAAGTTAAGTTTAAATTTTGTGCCTTCGTTAAAGTCAAAAGTATAGTTTGAATTTGGCAGTTTTTTACAAAATTGGTCTATGAGTTTTAAACCTAAGCCATCTTCATTCTTTGCTTTTTTAAACTCTAAACCATTGTCTTGAATAATTAAAAAAGTTCTATTTTTTTCACTATACAAGGCTATTTTAATGCTGAGATTTTTATGCTCTTGATTATGTTTTACAGCATTCGTCAAAACTTCATTTACAAGAATTCCAATGGAGATTGCATGGTCAAACTCAACAATAACTTTATTTGACATATCACTCATTTGCAAGTTTATATCTCCATAAGAGGCAGAGAGGTTTCTCACGATTTTCTCAAGATACTCTTTAAGATTAATATTTACTAAGTCTGAGGAATTGTAAAGGTGTTCATGTATCATAGACATGGATTTTATACGATTTATCAGTTCTGTAAATTTTTGAGCCTCACTGCTTACTTTTGTATTTTCAAACCATAGCATTCCGATGATGACATGAAAGTTATTTTTTACCCTGTGATAGACTTCTCTTAAAAGCAACTCTCTCTCATCTATGAGTAGCTTTAGCTGTTTATTTGTCTTTGTTAAATCATCTGTTCTGTTTCTCACTTCTTTTTTTAGTTGATCTTGTGTAGTGTTTTTTATGTCTATTAGCACTTTTTGTGTTGCAATCGTTTCATCTTTCATCTCGTTGTATCTGTCAGCTAACATTAGAGAAAATATAATCGCTTCGATTGCAGAAGCAATGATAAAACCATATCTTGTAGTAAATGTATACTCGAACTGCCCCACTACCATAAAGGTAAATAGCACAACAAATACAAAGTAAGTCATCATGGCTAAAATATAATATTTTGATTTAGAGTAGCCCTTAAAATAGATAATCACTGAAATGAGTATAAGAATAATACTTGTCAATCCTGCTAAATTGTTAATAACTTTATTCCATGGTTGATAAGAGAATAATACAAGAATACCTAAAATAAAAAAGATTCCAGAGAGTAGTCTTAATGCTTTATAGTAGTTTTTGAGATATTTTTTTACTTTAAGATACTCGAGTGAAAAGAGAACTAAAAATCCTATCATAAAGGCAGCTGAGAGGTGAAAGTGATAGATGTACTTTCCTAAACCTACATAACTTAAAAGACCACTCATGTTTACAATGTACACAAGGTTAAAAAAGCTGTAACCGACATAGTATAGAAATATCTTCTCTTTTAGTTTGAGATATAAAAAAAGATTAAAAAGTACAATCATTAGCAAGATGCCAAATAAAAGAATATTTATAGTGTTCATGCTAAGAATACTATTGTAATGAAGGAAGCTCTTTTTTTCTACAGTGACTTTACCAAAGCAAGAGTACTTTCCTTGAAGCTGTACGTAAAAAGTCTGAGTTTGTCCAGTAGCTATTGGTACCTCAAACGAGAGTTTGCTCTCTTTTACCTCTCTAGTTTGAATGGGTACAAAAACTCCATTTGACTTTTTTATCCATTTTTTATCGAAGTAGTAAAGATTTGCTACTTCATAAAAACTCTCATTAAGTGAGATGATAAAACGCTCTTCTAAGCTTGCATTTGTGACACTGAACTTAAGCCAGAGAGCACCTTTTGTGTAGCCTAAGGTAAAGTTGTTGGGAGTGGTTTTAGAGAAATCTTGTGTCGCTATATCTTCAATGTTTAAAAGTGCAGTTTCATCTTTGATGTAAGAAATTTTAAAATCATTATCTACAGCATCATTTTCACCAACCATAATATTTGAATCTGAAAATAGAGTTGTGATAAAAAAGAGAAAAGTAAAAATATATTTAATCATGTATGTTTCACTTTTATCCATTAAAGGGGTGTTTTTGAGCTTTATTTTTACAAGTGTAAGTATAGCACACGAAAAAATTCATTTTCCGTCACCAATCCGTCACCGCTCCGTCACCGCTCCGTCACCGTTTTGGTATTCTATGTGTAGATTTTAGAAAGAAAGGAAGAAAGAAAGATGAAAACAAACAAAATAAAACACAAGGATATGAAATGCAAGTTTTTAGATTAAAAGCTTTTGTACTTATGTTGGTACTTTCTATAGCTTTGCAAGCGGGGACGCTTTTAAATACCTCTGCGGGGACGCTTTTAAATACCTCTATAGTAGCAGACGATTATAGTACAGGTGCAACTACAAAGTATAAATTTACATATACAACCCAAACAGCTTTTACATATATAAACGAGACAGCTCCATGGTATAAGAATTCTGTCCTCTTTGTAGATTTTCCTAGTCAATTTTCATTCAACTATACGCTAGGCGTTTCTGGTGATGATTATACTGTCCCTTGTGCTGATATTATAGACTCTATTACATTAAATGGTGTAGCTGTTACTTGTGTACGAGCTAGATCTTTTATTATGGGTAGTATACGAGTAGAATTAGCTGAGGATATTAGTGCCAACTCAACGTTAGAGGTAACACTGAAAAATGTAACTAACCCTACTACTGAAAGGATATATAATTTCGATCAAGTAGTAACTCAAAATCCATGGGGATGGGAAATTGATTTTTGGCAATCTCCTAAAGTTAAGATATCAAATTCAGTCAATACGGCACCTATTATCACTGAAGGTACAGATACTCAGCAACAGACAGGTGAAGATCTGAATGTAACATTTACTTTGAATGCAACAGATGCTGATAGTGATATTCTATCTTGGAGTATTTTATCTTTTCCATCAAATGGAGTAGCCACAGTAAGTTCGAATCCAGATGGTACATCTCAAGATATTACATATTCACCAAATCTAAATTACAATGGAACTGATAGCTTTGTAGTTAAAGTAGACGATGGACAATCAACAGATACAATCAATGTTGATGTTAACATTAGTGCTATAAATGATACCCCAACTATCACAAGTACACCAATTACAAGCGTAGTTGAAAATAGTATTTATAGTTATACACTTTTAGGAAGTGATGTCGATGGTGATGACTTAAACTGGAGTGTGAGAAGTAACACACAACTTCCTAGTTGGTTGGAACTTAATACTTATAGTTTGCAATCTTCTTATTTAGGATCAGGACTTACTGTCCCTTATGATATTGCTATTGATAATAGTGGAAAAGTATATATTACTGATTCTTTTGGAGATAAAACTATTGATATGTATGATAGTGGTTCTCAAAGCTCAATTATAACAGGATTAAATATGCCTTTAGGTGTAGCAGTTGATAGTAATGGTAATGTATATGTTAGCGACAGTATGGATGATGTTATTAAAAAATATGATGGAAATACTGTAGAAACTATAATTACAGGATTGTCAGGCCCAAATGGTCTATCTATAGATAAGGATGATAATCTATATATATGTGATACAGGAAATAATGTCATTAAAAAATATGATGGAAATACTGTAGAAACTATAATTACAGGACTAAACACACCAAGACATATAGCTGTAGATAATGATGGTAATTTATACATAACAAATCAAGGAGATGGTGAGATTATTAAATATGATGGTTCATCAACATCTGTAGTTTTCAGTGGTATTAATGCACCATGGGGTATTGCTGTTGATAAATATAATAATATTTATTTTACAGATCAAGATAATACGCTTAAAAAATATAATGGAGTTGAAACTACTATATTAAAGAGTGGATTATCTTCACCAAGAGGTATAGATTTAGATAATCAAGGAAATATATATGTTGCAGAAACTGGTAAAACAGGTTTTTTAAAGATTGAACTTCCTAAAACTATTTTATCAGGAACCCCAACAATTGCAGATATTGGAGTACATGATGTAAACCTAACACTCAGTGATGGCACAAACCTAACTGAACATAACTTCCAAATTACAGTAAAGAATATAAATCATGCGCCAACAGCGTCAAATATTAGCTTTACTATAGATGAAGATAGTAATCTAAACGTAAGCGATTCAAACTTCACATCTATCTTTAACGATGTTGATGCAAATTATGGCGACGTTCTAGACTCAATAGTAATAACAACTCTTCCTTCAAAAGGAACATTAAAACTAAACAGCAACAACGTAGCGCTAAATCAACAAATAGCTGTAGAAGACATAGTAAACTTAACGTTCACTCCAGCAGTAAATGAATTTGGAACTCCATATGATAGCTTTGGTTTTAAAGTAAATGATGGAAGAACTAGCTCTAACTCAGCCAATACAGCTACGATAAATGTAATTGCAGTTGATGATGCACCAACATTAGAAGCCATAGCAAATAAGACAAGTATTGAAGATGGTGATGATTTAAACATCACTCTAGCGGTGAATGATATAGAAGGTCATCCTATTACTTACATAGTTACCTCTTCAAACCCTTCAATCGCTACAGCAGTAGTAGATGCAAATGGTGACTTAATTGTTACATATATTTCAGATGCAAATGGTTTAGTAAACTTTGAAGTAAACGCAACTGCAAATGGAAAAACTGCGACCCAAAGCTTTGATGTTGCAATTTCGGCTGTAAATGACACGCCTGTCATTGCATCTATATCTGATATAACCAAAGATGAAGATTTCGATACATTTAATGTATCTATCGCTCCATCAGATATAGATAGTGATAACCTAAAACTATCTGTAGATATGAATGATAGTACAATCATATCTATACCAACTAACTCTACAGATTGGATAGCAAATGCAAACTACAGTGGCGGTCTTGCATTGTCAATTTCACCAATTGCAAATAAATTTGGAACAACAGAGTTAAATGTAACTGTAGAAGATCCAAGTGGTGAAAAATATAGTGAGACATTTAGCATTACAGTAACTCCAACAGATGATGCACCAGTGGCTTTTTCTATGGCAGCAACAGTCGGACCTAACTCTCAAAATACTTTTGATACATTTTCACCAAACTTTAGTGATGTTGATGGACACAATCCAATTATGTTAAAAATAGAAACTTTACCATCTGTAGGAACATTTGAAACTACAACAGATGGAGGCTCTACATGGACTCTTATAGATTCAGTTCCATTTGAAGTATCCATGATGGATCTTGCAAACTACAGATTCAACGCTGGAGATAATTCAGGACTGAATGCAAATGTTAATTGGTCTATTATGACAAGTATCGATAATACATACGCAAGCGGTCTTTATTCAAACACTGCAACAGGTGTTGTGACTATTATTGATCCTGCAAACAACATCGCTCCTG
Organism: Candidatus Sulfurimonas baltica; assembly: GCF_015265455.1. Lineage (NCBI taxonomy): Bacteria > Pseudomonadati > Campylobacterota > Epsilonproteobacteria > Campylobacterales > Sulfurimonadaceae > Sulfurimonas > Candidatus Sulfurimonas baltica. The sequence goes on from NZ_CP054492.1 coordinate 186,232, forward strand.
ATGTAAATATAACTTCTAACGGAGTTGATATAAATAACTCCATAGTAACTATAAACGAAGATTCAAAAACAGAACCAATCTATATCATATTCAGTGATGACTACACTCCTACTGCTTTCTTAGTAGGTGTAATTGATTCTAATGATTCAACGAAAGTATCATTAATGGATGGAGACTTTAATATCACTAGAATTAGTGATAACAATGTATCTGTTATCATCACCCCAAAAGCAAATGTATATGGAGATATAAACATAACTCTAGGCGCATTTGATGGAGATAAAAATGGCACGAGGTCATTTACACTTCATATTAATACTCTCAATGATGTTCCAACAGCTCTTAACTTTGAAAAAGTGATTAATGAAGATAATAACTACAGTTTCGCAACATTAGATCCTACAACTGTATATAGTGATACGAATGATTCATCTCAAGATGCAAATGAGTTGTATCCTAATATCTTTACTATTGTAACTCTACCTTCTCATGGTATGTTACATCTAGGAGATAATATAGCTCTAGGTGCAGATACAAATGTAAGCATTACAGAGTTACCAACTCTTGTATATACTCCAAGTGAAAATAACAACACAGATGTAAGCTTCACATATAAAGCATATGATGGTGAAGCATGGACAGAAGTGAAGAGTGCAACTATACATGTGACTCCGGTGGATGATGCACCTATACTAAGTACTATTCAAAGCCAACTTTTAGATGAAGACTTCAATGTGGTAAGTCTGACACTTATATCAAGTGATGTTGAAGGAGATGCGATTAGTTACGTGGCAACTTCGAGTAATGGTGAAATAGCTACTGTAACTATCGTTAATGATAAAGTAGTAATAACACCTGTAGAAAATGCAAACGGAACAGTGCGAGTGGATGTAAACGCTACAGCAAATGGACAAACTACAACGCAAAGCTTTGATGTTGCAATTTCAGCTGTAAATGATGACCCTGCAATAGACACAGTCTTTGCAAATCTTTCACTCTTAGAAGATAGCGCTACAGCCAACTATGAACTTAATGTGTCAGATATAGACGGCGATGCACTAACTGTAACAATGACCTCAAGTGACTCTGGCATTCTTATGGTTTCACCAAACTGGACAAACCCTTTAGATCAAGCAGCATGGAGTCAAACACTTGACTACAACCTAACAACTGTAGCAGATGCTAATGGTGAAGTGACTATTACTGTAACTGTAAGAGATGAAAATGATGCAGCAGTATCTAAAACTTTTACAGTAGATGTAACTCCTGTAAATGATGCACCAGAGTTTGCTATAGCTGAGACTAAAATCGTTTATAAAAACTTTGTAGATGTAAATATAACTCTTCTTGGTACAGATGTAGAGGAAGATCCTCTTACATACACTGCAGTAATAGAAGATGATTCTCTTGCAAGCGTGTCATTTACTAATAATGTTCTTATCTTCGAAGCTATAGATGGAGCAGTAGGCTCTAGTGATATAAATATTACTCTAAGCGATGGAGATTTAAATGTATCAAATATACTTCACTTTACTGTCCTACCACTCGAAGATGGAGAGGATGTAGAGAAAGTTGGAGTTGTAGATTATGAGTCTGATGAAAATGGTACAACGACAACACTCAGCATTGACAATAATCTTACGATTTCTACTAAAGAAGACACAAACGGAACAGTAACCCACGAGATAACAGTGGCTGGAAAAGTTATAACAGCTACTTCAGATCTAAATGGTTCAGAAGTAGCCTTTACAGAGAGTGGAGTAAAAACAACATACTCAGATGTAAATCTATCTCTAGAAGTAAACGCAAGCGTAACAGGAGAAGCAAGCCATCTATTAACAGTTACTGGTAAAACAACAACAGCAACTTCAGAAAAAGTAGGCGCTTCAACTCGTATTGCTAAAGATGCAAATGGTTCTATAGAGATTGTAACTTCAGTAGATGTAAATGGAACTCAAGTATCCGTAAAAGCAAAAGCAGATGGAACAGCAGAGCATAGTGTTACAACTCCAAGCGGTAGATCTATCGCTACCTCAAAAGTAAAAGGCGCAGCTACAGTTATTAAAGCTACAGGTGAAGTACAAACAGAAGTTGGCGATAACACTCCAGATGCAGATGGCTATGTCATAAGAGCAGTAGTAGTGACTAACACAGATGGAACAACCCATACACAGTTTGAAAAAGTAAGTACTACAGATGAGAACGATAGAGAAATTGTCTCAAGAACACTCAAAGAGTCAACAGAATTCGATGCTGGAAACAGTGTTGAAATAGATGAAATTAATAGTGTTTTATATATTAAAACACAAGCAAACCTCACTACAGACTTAGTGATAGAGTAAGGAGAAAAAGATGAAAAACATAACAGCAATCATAACATTCGTTCTACTCACTATAGGCTTTAATGCTTGTAGTGGAGGAGGTGGTGATGCCTCGTTTGAAAATGGACAGACTATCATACCCGTTAGCATAGCATGTATAACAGCACCGGATGAAAACGATATAGCTACCTATGAGACACTTTTAAGTGGCGATGCTATCGTTAAAGATGATGTTAATACAACAGTAAGTATTTACCATGATGTAGATGGAAATAAAAAAATATGCCTTGTGAGCGGAGTCGCTCATATAGTAAGATAAAGGAGAATAGATATGTCTTATATGAAAGTAACACTTATAACTACACTCCTCTTAGGAAGTGTAGCTACAGCAGATAGTAATTACCTAAAAAATACATTCGTAGGAGTAAGCGCAGGATACTCTTACTTGAATGTTGACCAAAGAGATAATGTAGGAGTAATCATCCTAGGAAATGAGATACAAGAGAGTGGATATAACCTTACACTTCAAGCAGGATACCACCACTCTAAAAATGTAGATATCTCTCTTAACTACCAAAGAGTAGAACAAGATGATACCTATGAAAATAACTTCTACCTAGCTACAGAGTTTAAAGTAGGAGAGTACAATCAAGTCACACCCTTCATTGGTGCACAACTTGGATACTCACAACTTACATGGTCTAAAAACCCTGTAAACACTACAGATAATGATATACACTCAGACTCATACATGGGTGGTATTAACCTAGGTGCAAGATACCCACTTTCAAACAATATAGAACTTACTATGAAGTATGAACTCAACTTTATGAATCATACAACTATGATAGACCTACTCAATGCACAATCACAATTAACACATAACAGTGCTCACAATGTGAATGTTGGGTTTAGGTATCTATTTTAGGAGAGAATAGTGGCAGTTAATAGGCAGTTCAATCTGCCTATTCAGTATAAAAAGAAGAATCTACATCCCCAAATAAGGCTTCAAAACTTTAGGAATGGGACTGTAAATAATTCTGTGTCAATTTGGTAAAATTGAACACACAGAAGGAAATACAGATGAAAATAGAAATAGATGTTGCGGATTTTGCAGAGAAGATAAAATCAGGAAAAGGCTTATCTGGTAAAGATGGCGCTCTGACAGATTTAGTTAGACAGATTACAGAGATGACACTACAAGCAGAGCTAGAATCTCATCTAGCTCAAGACCTTCAAAAGAATCGTAAAAATGGTTATATGTCAAAAACCATGAGAACTGAGCATGGCGAGTTTGAACTAGAGACTCCAAGAGACCGCAATGGAAGTTTTGAGCCTCAAATTGTGAAAAAAAGCCAAACACATCTATCAGATGAAATAGAAAAAAAGATGCTTTCATTCTTTAGCTTAGGAAGCAGCTACTCGCAGATTACCGAACACATAGAAGATATCTATGGTGTACACTTCTCTAAGCCAGCTATTACCACCGTTACTGATAAACTAATACCAATGCTTGAAGAGTGGAAAATAAAACCGCTTGACGCGATATATCCATTCATATACCTGGACGCTATTCACTATAAAGTGAGAGAAGATGGTCATTACATTTCTAAAGCTTTTTATACCGTACTCGGGGTAAATCTCGAAGGCAAAAAAGAGATATTAGGATTATATCTCAATGAAAGTGAAGGCGCTAAATTTTGGCTACAGGTTCTTACTGACTTACAGAACCGTGGAGTACAGGATATTCTCATTGCTTCCATAGATGGGCTAAAGGGGTTTCCTGAAGCTATTAATGCTGTATTTCCAGATACAGAAATTCAACTCTGTATAGTCCATCAAATACGCAACAGCGTTAAATACATTGCATCTAAAGATCAGAAAATATTCGTAGGCGAGCTTAAAAGCGTTTATCAAGCTTTCACAAAAGAAGAAGCTGAACTGGCACTAGATAAACTTGAGTCAAAATTGGGTAAAAAATACCCTATAGTATTTGAATCATGGAGAAATAAATGGGATAATTTATCCAACTATTTTAAGTATCCAGAGCCTATTAGACGCATTATCTATACTACTAATATTATTGAATCCGTACATCGACAATTCAGGACATTGACAAAGACAAAAGGCGCTTTTCCTAACGATAATAGCCTATTGAAATTATTGTTTGCTGGGATAAGAAATGCTGAGAAAAAATGGACTATGCCGATACATAACTGGAGTCTCACAATCTCTCAACTCAACATATTTTTCAAGGAGAGATTAAAAGACGCTTTAGGATTATGATACAATTTTAAGAGAAATTAGGTGTTGACACAGAATTTATTACACTCCCTTAGGAATAGTAATACTTCCATCTTCTTGTTGATTGTTTTCCATGATAGCTACTAAAGTTCTACGAACAGCAAGAGAACTACCGTTAAGTGTATTTACAAAGCTATTTTTCTTTCCATCTTTGAAACGGATTTTCGCACGTCTTGCTTGGAACTCTCTTGTGTTGCTGATTGAAGGGATTTCACGGTAAGTTGCTTGCACCGGTAACCACACTTCTTGGTCAATTAAATGATGAAGCTAAAACTAAAATAAGCACTACAAACTGCACTAATTCCTGTAAAAAGAAATGGTAAAAATCAAGTTCTTAATCTTTTACATCGATAAATTGTTCAAAAACTGTAATATTTGGAACTTTCTCTAAATGAAGGAGCAGAAGCTGAACTGTGATATAATTTTAATGACTATCGGTTACTGACACAAAACTCTGAACGGTCTCCGATAATATTAAATTTTTTAGGAAGTTTTATGTTCTTTTCTTGATGTGTAAGCTTGTCTAGGATCGTTTGGTGTTTGTGGGAATGCTCTTAGTAACTCCTCTTGTTCTACCATTGGATTTAAAATATCTTTTCGTATATAGTCTTCACTTCTATCTAGCAACTCGGCTAAAATTGCTAATGTTAAAAATTTATCTTCACATAGCATTTTAACAATTTTTTTAAATTCATTTTTTGGAAACCTTTTGCTATCTATTATTGGTTTTGTTATTTCTTTTAAGCTATTTTGTAATGACTCATCCATACTAGCTACACTATCAAAAATAGGAAATTCAAGTCCTTTAACTACATAACCCCCAGAGCTTACCCCCATACCCCCAGAGCTTACCCCCAGACCTTCAGTTACAATTTTATTGCCATCTTCTGTTATAAGTTTATCACCATTCTCTGTTACTAGGTAGCTTCCAAAAACATCATCTGGAGTAACTAGAACTTGATTAGGAAGATAATAAACCATGCCTTGACCATAACCACTTGAAAGCAACATATCATCTCGCACAAGTTTATGCAGTGTTTGAGAAAGATCTGAATTATGTTCATTACAAATCTCTTTTAGTCTAGCGTGAGTTACAGTTTGTTCACTAAAAGCAGTGGATAGTATCAACCTTTGTGTGTTATCTAATGTGTCAAACTCTGGACCAAATAAAATTTTCATTTCATTTATAACATCAGAAGATATAAGATCAGCCATTCTTAACTCAAATAACGTTTGGTCATATGGTTCTAGCTTTTCATGCAGATATGGTGGTCGCCAATGATTTTCTCCCCACCACATAAATATATTTGGAATACCTGAACCAGCACGCTCACCAAGACCTATAAAATGAAACATCTGATGTAGTTTTTCATTACGACAATCATGCTCATAACCACTAATTGCTTGTTCAATAGAAATACGCATTAACCCAGGATTCCTGAATCCAAACATATCAGGCCGTTTCACAACCAAAATAGAAGCTTTCCCACTATAATCAGCATGTACTATTGTGTTGACCAAAGCTTCACGAAGTGCATCATGTACTGCGGTTTGATCCTGTCTTTGGTCACCTTGAAGTTTAAAAGGCACTTTTAGGTCTGCTGTTAGTTTGCGAATAACACGCGTATAAAAATCAAATAAGTTTCCGGACCAGGTACCATCTAAACTTATACGGTCAATCCAACGAGCCTTTGCTCTAGCTTCAGCTCTTTCTTGATAGTCAAGCATGTAGTTTGGAAACTCTTCTTGTATACTCATCAGCTTTCCAAACATTAACAAACCAGCTATAGTTAAGCTTTCTAAACCACTTTTCCTATCTCTCTTCCATCCGCCAATACTGCGAAGGAACTCAACATCATCGTAACGATTTCTTTCATTGCTTGAGTCACGATTACTATACATTTGTCGATAAGCTCGCAAACTTTCTTGGTCTATATCTGCCATGTCATAATTTTCAAGCATTTTATCATCACGACTATCTTCTAACTGTTCAGACAACATTCGTCTTACAGTTTCTTTAGAACATTTAATATCTGAACTATGTAGTCGTTGATATGTGCCATCCATTGGGTTCGTTGTTCTATGTACAGGCTTGTCATGTCTAGAGGCCCTTGGTATATAGATTTGAATAATACTCTTGTCATCTATAGAAATAATTTGCACAAATTCTTTTTTTAGTAAGTTACAACTAACCGTCTGTGTATTTTCAACTGATGTCCATAGTTCATCTAGAACCTTTTGAACATCTTGAACGCCTGCAATTTCAAAGGTATGGTTTTTATTCTCTTTCACGCCGAGTAATATAGTACCACCATTAGTATTAGCAAATGCACTATATGTTTCCCAGAATGTTTTTCCAGGTAAGCCACCCGTCCCATTTCGACCGATTGCTAGTTTACATTCAAGCTCGATACTTTCACTTAAGCTTAATATATCTTCAGCAGTTTTTATCATTTATGATTCCTTTGATATACTATTAAGCAGTTCTAATGGCACAGGTGACATGCTCTTGGGTCTAGGTATAGTTTTATTTTATTTTATTTTATAGATTATATCTAAAAATATAGTTATAGATATAAGGCTTGCGTATACTTAATATTTAGTTCATTAAGAAGTTGTTTATATTGATAAGGCTTTAGTTGCTTCATGTCTAGTATTGGGTATTAAATGACTATATCTAAGAGTCATAGTTAAATCTTTATGCCCAAGTTGATCTTTAATCTGTAAAATATCTAATCCGTTTTGAGCAAGCCAACTTGCGTGTGTATGTCTTAGACTATGAGCGGTAATTTTATACTTCATGTCTTTTTTCTTATTTCCAGGTATTATAGATTCGATGGCAGTCATGAAGTATTCCGGCATTTTCAGTACAATGCCACCTCTGCTGTTGGAGATTACTCTATTTGAATTTTTATCTTTATTATTTTGTAAATATTTTATTGTCTCTAAGAGTAAATCATTCATATATATATGCCTTTCACTACCTTTTTTTGTTTTTACAATATAAATTGAGTTTGTTTTAAAATTTATATTGTTCCAAGTTAATCCTGTTTTTTCATTAGTCTTATTCTTTTGTGAGGCAGCGCCAGTAACTTCACTAAATCTAGCACCAGTGAAAAGTAACAATACTGTTAAGTGATAAGTTAGAAGATGAGTAGATTTTAATATATCTAGTAGGTTTTTAGCCTCTTCTTTCGTTAAAAATGCTTGTCGATTATTATCTATATTTGGCATTTTGACTTTACCATTTGCTAGTGGATTATTGAAATTTTTCACTATATCATGCTTTATGGCGTGATTTATAATTGTTTTTACTAAAGTAAGTTGATGTTTAACCGTTTGTGCTTCATATCCTTCTGCAAATAATTTTTGCTTAAAATCTTCAAAATCTAAGGATTTTAAACTTTTTACGGGTTTGCTTCCGAAAAGTGGTTTTATATGTTTATTATAGTTTTGCTTATCAGTTATCCATGACTTTTTATTGGCTTTAGAATACTTAAAATATTCATCCCAGATGGTATCTAATTTAATTTTTGTAGTTCTAGAGCCTTTTATAGTTGGTTCTTGGTCGTGTTGCAGTTTATATTTAACTTCTATAAGCTTGCTATAGGCATCTCTAGCAGTAAAACTATTTGATATTGTAGATTTACCAACTAAAACTTTAACGGGCTTATTATGCTCGTCTCTATAGTTTATATAGTATGATTTATCACCATTTTTAAGCTCGTTAATCCATACGCCTTCATATTTGCCACCAACAGGTTTTAATGCCATAAGAAACTCCATTCTTCAAGTTTTTTTCTTTAGTATATAATTCTCTAAGATTGAAAAATATTTCCTAGTTTATATAGAATTCGTTTTGTTAAGATAGCTAAAAACATTCGATTTTTCTTGTCCAAAAGTTATCTTCTATTAATCTGATAATAAAATATCGTTGATATGAAATTGTATCAAAAAAAGTAGTTTTTTACTACAGTTTTTACTACAGTATTTGAAAAAATATAGATTAAAATGTAAAAGAATGAAAAAACAAGCATGTCTTTAAAATACGATGTGCTGGGCTTTTGTTGAGATTTGAAAAGATTTAATAAAGAATGAAAAAGTGTAAAGATTAGACTTAGGATCTGGTGCCGCAAGGCGTGGAGGTTCAAGTCCTCTCATCCGCACCATCAAATTAACAAACCCCTAAAATACTTACTTTCAGAGACTATCAAATTACCTTGGTGCCATATGAGTGCCATTCAGTGCCTTATATTTTATTAAAAACATTTCCAAAATCACTTAAATCTCTTGGTATATATTTAGAATAAACTTCCAGTGTCATTCTTGGAGAGCTATGCCCTGCAACTTTTGAGACTAAATTTATGTCTTCACCAGCACTTATCATAGTAGAACAAAATGTGTGTCTTGTTTGGTGTATTTTTCTGTACTGAACTTTTGCCCTTTCTAAATCCTTTTTCCAGTTACCTTCTCTAATCTTTGAGATATCCCAATATGGGTTGTTTAGAGTGTTTAAAAATACATACTCACTTTGTTCCCCAGTGATTTCAAATTGACTTTTTATAAAGGGCAAGAAGCTTTCAATAATTGGTACAGTTCTAAATGAATCCCATTTAGGTGATCCAGTTACTCCTCTTCCAATTTGAGAAGATATTTTTATCTCTCTCTTGTCAAAATCCACCAAATTCCATTTTAACCCAATGGCTTCTCCACCTCTTAAACCTGTGGTGAAAAGTAGCATATAGAAATTTTTCATTTGTGTAGTTTCAGTACTTGCAATTAATGTTTTAATCTCATTTATTGTAAAAGGAAGTAGGTCATCCTCAGAAGTTTTTTTCATACCTCTTGCAGATAGCAAAGAGGCTAATCTAATTGGATTTTTCTCAATAATTTCTTCTCTTATAGCATCTTCAAACATAGTACTAAGTATTCCTCTTACACCTTTTATAGTTCTAATAGCATACCCATCTTTTAGCATTTTATTCTGCCATAAAGTAATGTCAGTACCTTTAATTGAATCCAGCATTTTTTTGCCAAAGACAGGTTTGAGGTGCTTGTTGTACTTGCTCCTATAATCTTCAATAGTTGGTGCTTTTCTGTTTGAACTTTGCAATTCAAAAGATTTATCCATATACTCACTAACAGTTATCATTTTATTTTTAAAGAACTCACCAGTTGAAACTGCAAGTTGGATAGTTGGAATCATATGATTTAGTGCTATCTTCTTATTAGCTGGTGTATTGCCAAGATTTAAAGGCTTTCTGTGTCTTTCTCCATTGTGAGTGAAGTCAATCCATAGAGATTCTTTAACACCTTGTTTATTTTTTGTTTTTTTTACATATAGTCTCATGTGTTTTCCTTTTTATTTGAAACCACTTTCAACCATAAATACAGATAAGAACTATAGCCTAGAGTGGATGAATTTTTAATTATTTAGGCTACAAATTGATCTGTAATATGTTTTATAGTTGCATTGATATTGCTATTTGCACAGACATCTATCATATCTATACCAATAACCCATTTATCAAGTACTGACTTGTCAAACATTCTTTTAGAAGCTCTTTGGTGGTAATGAGTACCTGCAAGAAATTCATTACTTTTTACTTTTGAATCAATAGCATCTTTGGAATATCCAAGGTATTCAGCAGTCTCTTTTGTTGAGAGCCACCTTTTTTCTACTTGATTATTTTTAGTGTCTAATAACTGTTTAAGTAGTTCTAGTATTTTTGGAATTTGCTCCAATGCATCAAAATTTACATTCATCTGTTAGCCTTTATAAGTAAAGATAAATGTATTATATTTTCAACTTAGGTGCTAATATGCACCTAGTGTGATATACTGTTGTTATCAACTTAAAGGGAAAAATAATGACTAAGGCAGAAGAGAAGAAAAAAGCAAAAGAACTAAAAGAAGATAAAGAGAATTTATTAATCAGGCTTGAAGAGATTAACCCCTTTAACAGGGATAATGATTTATATAATATTGCAGATCAGCTAAATATATTGACTATCAAAGATGTTCAAAGTGAATATGAAAAGATTGATCAAAAATCTGTTAAAACTTGTAGAAAATATATTGGTAAAGATTATGAGATAGGTAAAGTTATGTACAAGATATTTGATAAGTTTATTGATGATTCAAATGTAATGTCAAGAATAGATATATTAAAATATATTAAAGAGGATTTAGGTTACTCAGCATCATCTGATGATTCAATAAATTACTTATTAAATGGAAGCTTAGGTACATTGAAATGTCTTCATTTAATAAAAAATAACACAAAATCTATGAAAAGTTCTTTTGAAAAAGACAACATACTATACAATAAAACATACACCTACTATACTATGGAAATTAATAAATGGTTTGCAGAACAAAAATATTATATATATAATAAATCTTTATTAAAAATATTAGCACCAATATTAATCCAATATTCTAGGTCTTCAATATCAACACCAGTTCCTAAATTTTTTGATAAAATTGATTCTGTTTTAGAGTATGTCTTACAACCTTTTGAAAATCACAATGAGAACTTTGAGCTTGAAAAATACTTTCTTGATAATATAAACAATGAAGTTAGTACTAGGATGGTAGATAATTCAGGTAGTAAAGATAGCTTAACTTTGACTATGGATAAAATTGAAATATTTACCAAGATAATTACTATTACACCAATCAGAATACTTTTTGGTGAGGATGAAAAGTATTTAGAGTACAGTGATAAAAATGATGAGACATATACAGTTACTTTATCAGACATAGTTAGAATTCAAATATATGACACTAATATTATTGATAATATAAAAGAAGAGATAACCCAAGATTTCAGCTGTGTAAATTCCTATATTACAGATAAAGATAAAAAAGGTAATGACTATTATTATATATGTAATCCAAAGTATTTAGAGGCTTTTAAAGATAAGGTGTCTATTGAAGACAAGCTATATACAATTATTTTAGAACTACCACTAACTGCATTAGAGTTTTTCAAAATCCAGCCTCTTGATCATATGAAAATATATGCAAAAGCAGATGAAATTGTAGAGTTTGAAACTATTATTAAGACAGAGGAGCTTAAATCAATTATTCCAAGAGAGTTTAAAATTAAAGACTCATATTTTTATGTCATAGCAAATGACACTCTTAATAATGCAACTGCAATTGTTTTAGACACACTCAGTGATATTAGAATTGTTGCACCAAAGAACTTGCATCAAAAAGTAATTAGCATTTTCAATAAATATAGTAGTAATAGTAGGTTGTAGAAAAGTAAGTAAGTGCTGGATACCAAGCTAAAATCTTGATATATTTATCATAAAGCCAAGGTCTTTATTCCTATTCAATTTGTGTTAGTCATTCCCATTCCCCTTTTACCTACTCAGTAGCTCTCATTGAGAGAGCTTTTATTAATTATAGAAGTTTCTTTAAAACTAAAACCCTTTTGAGACAATAGAATTCTACTGCACTGCATTACTTACATAAAAATCAAACAAGTTTATATTTTTCTCCAAGCATAGTGCAATTTATTGTCTTTGTTCAAAAGGGCATTTAGCCCAAAAGAATATTAGGAAGAGTTAGAGACAAGGGCAAAGAGAGTTTCACTCCTTAGAGTGCCAAACATTTTTAAAAATATTTGATAAAAGGATTTTATTATGAGAGTTTACATTACTGACCTAGAAGCTTACAATTGTGGACATTTAGTGGGAAATTGGTACACATTGCCAATGAATGAAGATTTACTTGCTGAGGCTATTGAAAATGAGTTACAGAGGGGTAAAGAGATTTGTAATTCAGATCATTACCATGAAGAATTTTTTATTACAGATTATGAGTGTGATTATTTGGTAATTAGTGAATATTCATCACTAACTAATTTAAATGAAATTGCTGAAAAAATGGAAGCATTAGATGAGCAACAACAAACAGCAGTTAAAATAATGCTTGAAAACAATCTTGCCAATGATATAGATAGTGCAATTGAGAATATTGATAATCTAATTTGTACAGGAGAAGTAAAAATATCTGATGTGGCTTATAATTATGTAAATGATTGTGGTTTATTAGAGACTATGCCTGAGAATTTACAATCATATTTTGATTATGATAAATTAGGTAGAGATATGGAAATTGAAGGTTCATACTTTGAAGATAGTGATGGTGTCTTATGGGAATATGTGGCATAGTTGCCACATAAGGATTATTTTATCTACTTTTATAGATATTTAAAACTTTCAAATTTATACAAAATATATTTATATTTTCTGTATGAATTTTAATGCAATAATTACAATTTATATGATAAATTCTTCTGATTTATTGTATAAATTTAATTTACTAAATTATAGTTCCAATTTTATATCAAAGTTTTATTGTTGAATGGTATCAAGTACCAAGTATATAGATTCATTTTAAGTGAATATTGTTTACTTTTATTAACTCTAAAAATATGATAAATCAACTATTTGGGACATACTATCCCCCTAATGAAGACCTGATTTTACCCCATTGAGGAACTACTATCCCACTAATAAGTCCTAATATCCCCCTAGTTTTTTAGCTCTCCTAAGAGTACTCTAAGAGTTCCTTTAAGAACTCTCTTAATTAAATCTCTTTGATAGAGATTGTAATACAAGAGTATAGGGTTAGTAAGAAAAGAAGTCTACTTCCATAAACATTGACATGATGTTTTATTGGGACATGGGTTTATAAAGAAAGAATAGACATAGTGACAAGTTTATCTACTGAACTAAGTATTTTGGAATATTCCAACTTAAACATTCTTCTTTAATCACCCTAATTTCAACACTTTTAGAGTGGTTTTTATACCCTAAATGTAAATTACACATAAAATATGATATAAGGATTTCATAGCAAAAAATGCTATTGTATAATCAGCCTATTTTCTTCTTGTATTTTGTCTTACTGATACAAGAAATTGATAAACCAGATAAGCCATTGAAATTTTTAAAAATAGTTGATACATACTAAAACTATCAGACTTTACACTTAAAATACTATGTATAGACATAGCAATATCATTAAGTTTGTCATCACTGTAGATGAAACTAAACAAAGAGCAAATTACATTGTTTTCTATTCCCAATATACTAATAACTATAATCCAAAATAAAGCTAATATATAGCTCTGGGAATGATTAGAAGATATCCAATGAGCTTTAAATAAAATCCATTCAGGTAAGTTTTTTAATAGAGAGAGTTCTTTGCTTTTTTCTCTTAATTCTAATGCATGATATTTATTCGATTCTATAAGATTTTTTTGCTGTTCAAATGAGCTTTTTATCAATCTTGCTGTTTCTCTATTTGCCATATTTGCTTTCATACCTAAAAAATTAACTTCATCCTTAAATATAGTATCTCTAAGGTTCAAAGTATCACTAAATACACTATCTCTAAAAAGTGCTAATTTGTTAAAAGTTGTATATTTGAAGTCAATATCTTGTTGAAAAGTAGTTTCAATAAAAACAACTGAATCACCAAATAATGTTCCAGTAAAGTCAGCTTTTATAAAATTTGAATTCATAAAGTTGCTAAAACCATTTAGAGTTGAATTACTAATATCAAATAAATTTATATTTTTACAGTTTTTCATAATTAAGACATCTTCAAAAATAGACTCACTAATATCTAAATCTTTATTATTAAAATCACAGTCATAGAAACTTAATTGAGATTTTTGTGTTTTACCTAGTAGTAGAGTTTTTTCAAATTTACACTCATTAAAAGTGAGCGGGCTTTTTCTATAATATTTTTTAAAATTTGCTTCATCTAAAAAAGTACAACCTTTAAAAGTAATACTTAATTTATTGAATATTTGATTTACCTCTTGGCTTGGTTGTTCATTTTGATTTTCAAATACACCAAATGAGAAAAAGTTTGTACCCATATCAGGTTCATTACTTGCATAGTGGTTGTATTCATATTCTTTTTCAAATTTTGGAAATATAACATCTGTGTATTGGTATTCACTTGTAGTATCATAATAGTCAAGTAAATTATCTTGATATATATTATCTAATTGCTGTTGAATATATAGCCAAAAAGTATTTAACTTTTCAGTCCATTCTTTATCATGAGAATTTATGGAATACCAACCATTTTTATCAGTTTTTTCACAGTGTAAAATACATTTATTTTGCTCTATATCAAAATTATTTTCATCTAATTCATCTTTACATATTGAACAAGTGTATTTTTTAGACTCCATAAAATTAGCCTATTTTGTTCTTGTTCTAAGCAACAAAGAACTATACTCAGCTTGATTCATAACACCAATTAGTTCATCAAATTTATAAGCCAACTCACTTGAAGCCAAATCTTCATTAGCATACTCAAATCTACTCATATTAAGTGGCTCTTTTGTGTAGATAGCTACATATAAATCATAAGTATTTTCATCCTCTTTTACTAACCCTGCTTCAAAATAGTTTTCACTATCTTTTGAGGGGATTTGAATACTGTTTTTTATAGGTGCTGATGGTTGAAGTAGTGTGACAACACCATTTTCATAAACATTTAGAAGTGTAATATATCCATCTTGTTTAGAGTTAAATGTGAAGTAAAAACTATCTCCATCAGTTAAAACTGTTTTATTAGATTTAAACTCAAAATTATCATTTATGTTTGTTTCATATAATTCCTCAAATTCATCATCACTGAGTAAAAATAAATACTCTTTATATTTTAGATACCAAGCTTCATTTCTTCTATCAAGTTTAAAATTAAGTTTACAACCAAGTGAATCAGTTAGTTTTTTGACAAGAGGGGTTAGTAAAAGATAAGAGTTTAGTTCTTGTTTTGTACATTCAAAATTTCCAATAGTAGTTTTCACTCTATATGCCAAGTCAAGATTTTTATATTTTAGAGCTACATAAAACAAACCATCAATTTGCTCTTGCTTGATAGTTTTTACATTTTGCAGATTTAAGTTACTTGTAACTTTTAGTATAGCCTTACTGGTAGTTTTATCATCTGTTGAAGTAGAAGTGAAACTACTATCAACCTTACTAATCAAAGTTTGTGCTATATCTTCTTTTGCAGAGGCTTCTGCATCTTTAATTGTATTGCCATTACCATAACCTATTATTTCATATTTAACTGCTGATTGTAGCTCTCTGTTCTTATACCACTGTGGATAAACTTTTGGTTTTGGAGTTCCACAAGCTACAAACAATAAAGCCAGCAAGGCAAGAAAAGCTATCTTCAAAATTCCATAGCCTTATTTCCACTCATTGTAGGTTCTTGTAATTTCATATCACCCATCTTATATGATTCATCTTTAACTTTAATATAGACATCACTATAAATATCTTGGAGACTTGTTCTCCCTTTTAGCATTGATTCCATTAAAAAATAACTAAATAATCTATACTTTTTCTCTTCATACATATTTGAATATTGATTATCTTTACCTGCTGTTAATATAACCATTTTCTTTGTATCAAAAGTTACACTCTTAGGTTTTATTCTCGTTGCAGCCACACCCTTGATGACACTTACTCCATCTGTGGCACCACTAAAGCAACTATCTATAAAGGCTACCACTTTTGAAGCTTTACTATCTGCAAGTGTTTTATAAATATTTTGTAATTTAAAGAAGGGTGCTTCACTTATAAATTCAGGCTCAACATCTATTGGTAGGATATAAGGTTCATTTTTTTGTGAAACAACAGGGATCCCATGCCCACTATAATAGAAGTAGACAGTGTCTCCATGCTTTACTCTTCTAAGTAATTTTTTCATTTTCATTTGAATTCTACCCATTGAAGCATTTTTGCTTGTTAGTTCAAGTGTATTTGATTCTGATATTCCTAATGTTTTTTGGGCTACATCTGTAAACATTTGGGCAGTGTTTTGTGAGTAAACTATATTATCTGTGTATTCATAGTTTTCAGCACCAATTACAATTAAATATCTTTTATAGCTTACTTTTTTTTGTTGAAATTTTTTAACAAGAACTGCTATATTGTCACTAATTGTAGGTGCATCAAAAAGATAAGTTAATTGATAATTTTCTTGTGAAGCATCTTTTCCAAGACTGTTAGCTCTTTCTTGCCAATAAGTTGCTGTTTGTTTATTTGCTTTTACATTTATTCCATTTTTGTATATCCAAGCAAGATTTAGATTGGCTGCCACATTATCTTTTTCAGCAGCCTCTTTAAAAAGTTTAAGTGCTTTTTCAGTGTTTTTCTCTACACCATAACCATTTAAATATATCCAGGCTAAATTATTTTTAGGATCTGGAAAATCATTATTAGCCTCTATTATTTCTTCTAATAATTGTATAGCTTTTGAATAGTTTTTTTCTACACCCTGTCCTCTAAAGTACATAAGAGCTAAGTTGGATTTTCCATCAAGTGAAATACTGCTATCAACATCTTCAAATAGTTCTCTTGCTTTTTTATAATCTTTGATTGGTTTTTCTGTGTAATACATCCAGCCAAAGCTAGATTTTGCAAATCCATAACCATCTTTAGAAGCTTCTTCAAATAATTGTATAGCTTTTGAATAGTTTTTTGTTACACCTTGCCCTCTATAGTACATATTTGCAAGAAAAACCTTTGAATTAGTGTCACCAATATTGGAACATTCTTCAAATAATTGTATAGCTTTTGAATAGTTTTTTGTTACACCTTGCCCATCTCTATACATCAGGGCAAGATTATATTTTGAACCATAATTACCAGCATTTGAAGCTTCTTTAAATAATTTTATAGCTTTTGAATAGTCTTTTGTTACTCCTGAGCCATTCAGGTATATATTTCCAAGTTGATATTTTGAACCTATATGTCCACTGTCAGATGCTTCTTCAAAATATTGTTTTGCTTTTGTGTAGTCTTTTGTTACTCCCAAGCCATTCAGGTATATAGTTCCAAGTTGAAATTTTCCTTCTATACTTCCACCATTTGCTGCTTCTTCAAGATATTGTTTTGCTTTTGTATAGTTTTTTGTTACTCCTGAGCCATTGACATACATATACCCAAGTAGATATTTTGACCAAGCCTCATTACTACCACCTTTTGCAGCTTCTTCCAAATAATATTTTGCATCTTTATAGTTATTATTTTTTATATAATTATCAGCCTTCACTGCCATATCATAACTATAATCTGCCAGTAGTTGAACTGGTAATTGCAACAGTGTAAAAAGCAATAAGATTTTTATTTTTTGTTTCATAGTAAATTTCCTTAATTTTTTAAAGCTCTAATCCAATATTCCCATTATAAACAGGAACTTGTTCATAACTTGCACCCATTTCATATGACTTCTCTTGGACATTTGATTTTACATAGTCATATAATCTTTGAGTATTTGAATTGTTTTCAATTAATCCTCTCATTACAAAATATGAAAAAAGTCTATTGCCTTTTTCATCATATTTGTTTGAGTATTGAGTTCCACTTCCAGCACTTATAACTATCATCTTACTTGTGTCAAAAGTCACACTCTTTGGTTTAATCCTTGTTGCAGCTACACCTTTTATAAGTGCTTGGTTATCTGTGCCACCTGAGAAACAACTATCAATAAAAGCTACCACCTTAGTTGCTTTTGAATTGCTCAGAGATTTATAAATATTTTGGAGCTTGAATCTTTCATCTGTTAGATAAGCTGGATTCATATCTTGTGCCAACATATATGGTTCATTATTTTGAGATGGGACTGGAATACCATGTCCACTATAATAAAAATAGATAGTATCTCCACTTTTTACTCTTCTGAGCATATCTTTCAAGTTATAATCTATTTTAGCACTGGTAGCACCTTGGTTTATTAGGGTTCTAACATTGTTCTCAGGTATCCCAAGTCTTTTTTTCATAACAGATTTAATTTGTTCAGCACTATTTTCTGAATACTTGACTGAATCTGTAAACTCATAATTTTCTATTCCAACTATAAAAAGCCATTTGGTGTTATCAGTCTTACCAGATTTGGAATTTTCTAAAAACTTAGGAATGTCATTTTGATACTCTTTAATTATATTTTCACCATACTCAATTTGCTTATATATTGCCACTTTAATATCATTGGGCTTATAGTCTGCATCTCTCAATACAGCTGAGTATATTTTCCCTTCATATGGAACAACAATATTTTTTAAAAAAACCTTTTCATCTCTATATTCATAAATTACCTTTACTTTTTTCTCATACTTGTAAAAATCTTTGGCAATTTCTAATGGAATATTTATAGCTATATCTTTGGAAAACTGTCCTTCACTAGATGTTAATTTACCATAAAACAATTCATTATCAGCATCATAATCAATTGATTTTATTAATGGTTTAGCATAAATTTTATTATATGCTTTACTCATATTTACATTGGTAATTTCTTCTATATTATTTTTCACATAATCTACTCTTTTTTTAAAATCTGATGTTTTTTCAAACTTATCTTTTTCTAAATTATATTTTTTGAGGATTAAGTGGTTAGTTATTATAGAGACTTTTTCTTGATCCTCTAAGATATTGTTAAAAGCTAGATTACTTAATACTTCTGTGTTATCACTTATGCATCTAACATAATAAGGAAATGCACCATAAGGATTTACAATACTTTTTGTTTTAAAACCTACAACACTTCCACTGGCAGCCCAATAATAACTATCTAAATAATATTTAATATTTTTTTGATCTAAATCCACCAATTGTTTTTCAGATGGCAAATACCAGTTTCCATGTCCTGAAAAGTTAAGGTTTTTGCAATACTTTTCTGCATCATATAAGTTAACTCTCACTGTTTTGGTATCAATATTGTCTTGCCATATTATGTTGCCTTGATTAACTACATTATTAATTGAATTTTGTATGTTTTTGTACTTTTCTGGATATTTTTGTTTAGAGTAATTTGTGATAATTTTTTGATATTCATTATTATCAATTTCAGACTTACTTCCATCCCAAACTATTTTATTGCTTAATACTTCTGTGCTATCTATGCTTGTTACTTTTAGTTTTGATGCTTCTGGTTGATTGTTGTGAGTGTTATCCAAACTTGTAACTTTTGGTTCTATATTTCCACATCCAGTAGCTAAAAGTAAGATTAATGAAGTTGTAAAAAGTTTTAAAAGCATTTATAGATTCCTTAAAGAAAATGATTATTTGTTAGATTTTATCATATAGAACTTAAAAAACAGAAAGTTAGGACATATGTATATCCCACTAGTTTTGTTGCTCCTTTCATTCAATCACTGTTATCCATAAGTATGTATTTGCCTGGCAATCACTATTAACACTTTCTTTTTTACAAACTCTATCAACTGTCCAAAAATTTTATCACATCTCCTTTTTTTGACACTTTGTACTTAAAATAGATATTCAAAAGGAGTACATAAAATGTCAACCAGTTTCATTCAAATCAAAGCCATCAAAACAAAAAAACATCTACAAGAAAGGGTTACACACATAGTCCAACCATACAACAGGTTCAAAGGAGTATTTGATAATATCATCTATATTAATGAGGAATTTTCTCAAGATACTGAAACAAAAAACATTCCTGATGCCAAAGCAACAACAGTATTAAGAAGTAAATTAACCAGAACAATTGGAAGCTATAAAAATCAGCTAAACAAACAAACTTTAAAACTAAAAAATGCACAATTTATTTCAGACCAAAAAGGAATAAGCAGAGCTGAATCTGCTATTGCAAGGAATGAAGCAAAAATCAAAGAGCTAACAGAACAGAGGGATTCAATTTCAGACAGCAGAAAAGATAATGCTGGAGGCAATAAAATATCTTACAGAGAAATAGTATTTAGCATTACAGGTGTTAGACACTTACTTGAAGATGAACAGTACTCCAATAGACTATACAATTTATCAAGACAGTTTTTAGAAGACAATTTAAATGCCAAACTCATCAAGGCAGTAATCCACAGAGACCAGCCAGGTAATGTACAGCACATCCACTATTTAATAGAATATGATGCAGATAATAGTTTCACAAATGATATGAAATTAAAATATAAAGATGATGAGAAACACATTCAAGATTTAGCTATTGAATGGGAGCAAAAAATTAAACAGAGTAGAGTTGTAGAGCAATTTCATATAGATTATGAGGATATAGTTAAAAATGGAAAAAGAGAATATAAAACTCTTGCAAAGTTTAAAAGAGAACAAAAAGAAACTCTCCTAGAAGTTACAGAGGAAGCCAAGAAAGAAACTCAACAACTAAAATCTAAACTTATCAAAAAAAGTAAAGACTCAAAAGGGAATATTGATAAGGTAAAAGTTTTAAACAGTTTGCTAAACACTGTTAAAGCTATGAAAATAGAGTTTAAATTGCTTGTGTCAAGTCTTAGCACTAATAAACTACTTAAAAAAAATAATCAGTTAAATAGTACAGTTGAAAAACTTACATCAGATTTAGAGAGAAATGAGAGATTGTCAGATGAGTTTTATCAAGAAAATGTCAAGAATTTTGACAAGAGAGTTAGAGCTAAAAACACTGCACTGGTTAGGTCAGAACATAAACTCTCTAAACTTGAAAAATCACACACAGATTCAGAAAGGGTTAATAAAGAAAATATAACTAAGGTTGCTAAACTAACTTTATCAAATCAAGAGCTTCAAGCAAGAGTAAAATCTCTTGAAAGTCAGCTTGGAATTATGCAAAGAGCAAAGATCAAAATAGGTTCTACCTTGAAGAAACTAAGAAGTGGGAAAAGAGAAAGCAATATGAGCTTAATTGACTTGATAGGAAAATAGAGTAAATTTTTACTATTTTTGTGTTGCCCTATGTTTTATGTGCAATATTGAATAATGGTATAAAAAACAGTGGAAAAGTGTTGAATTAGAGTTAATAAAAAGAAATATGTGAAGCTGGAATACAGACAAAATAATCAGTTCAGCAGATAAGCCTGTTACTATGGTTCTTCTTTCTTTATAAACCCCTATACTAATAAAACATAATCTCAATGTTTATTGAAGCAGACCTCTTTTCTTATTAACCCTCTACTCTTGTATTAATATCTCTATAAAGAGATTTAATTAAGAGAGTATCTTAAAGACACTCTTAAAGATACTCTTAGGAGAGCTAAAAAACTATGGTGATATTAGGTCTTTTTAGGGGAATAATGAGTCCTCAATGGGGTATTTTTAAGTCTTATATGGGGTGTTAGTATGTCCTGCTAAGTTTAATATGTTAGAATACAACAAATAATAATCATTTTACTAATACAAGGGATTAACAAATGCTTTTAAAACTTTTTTTATTTTCAGCTACTTTATTTTTTATTAATGGATGTATGGATAGACAACCAGAAGTCAGAACCAGTAAAGTTAATAATAGTGAAATATCTTATGCAAAAAATATAGATGTATCTGTTGATGAAAAAACTGCTGAAATGAATTGGAATAATTTTGATAATGTGAAGATAGATAATGAGCCAACAGAGCTATTGAATTTCAATAATTTAACTTGGGCTAACAAAGAAAAAAACAATATTGCAACATGGAAGAAAGCCTATAAATACTGCACTGATCTTTCAAATCATGGTATTTCAAATTGGAGACTTCCAAGCCAAAATGAGCTAAATTATATTAGAGAAAATAGAAGTATATTTTCTAATATTTCATTAAATTATTATTGGAGTTCTGATACTAAAGATATTGACAATATACCAAATGCAATTGCTGTCAATATAAAAACAGGAAGTGCTGATTTTGATTTTCAAAATAACCAAAATTTATTCTTATGTGTAGGTGATAAATTTGTCTTGTCTGAGATAGATCAAATGGCTTTATACAAACAAAGGATGGAAGTATTAACTAATAAATTGATATCAAAAGCATTGGAAGTAGAAAAACCAAAGTTTCCTAAAAAACCAGATACACCAATAGTTCCAAAAGCAAAGAATCTTATTAAAGGTGAATTTGAAAAAACTGCTATGTTTGAAGATAGAGTAGCAGTAGAGAAAAATAATAGATTACAAATAATCACTTCTATTGAAAAACAATATACCAAAGATGTCAAATTATATAATTCTGAAATCAAAAGATTAACAGATGAATATAACAATAAAGTGGCAGGAAACAAAAATAAAATTAACTTAATTACATATGAGTCAATACTTAAAGCATATTATCTAGTTTATGGAATACCTTATTTAGATAAAATTTTAAAATATGATGCAGATAATGAAAAATTTTATACTAATATAAAATCTACAAAAGGTGGATTTGAAGAAAAAATTGAAATAATTGTACCAATCAATGAAGCAGAAAAATTCAAAGAAAATTTAAGCTTACTAAAAATTAATGTAATATTTACATATAAAGATAAGAAATTAGTGTTAAAAAAAATAAACATTAAAAATTCTGAAATCACTTACATAGCAACCTCTACTATTAGAAATTATCAAGATAGAGCAGTATCAGTAGCAGTAAATAATGGGAGTCTTAATCTTCCAGCTACTCCACTTCTCAGCTCTTCTTTGGCTATAAGTTCAGCTGATTATGATATTGGAGAAATAAACTATTCAAAAGATCCAGAAATAGCAAGACTGCAAAAACAGAAGTTTGAACTTGAAAATAGGCAAAGAGATAAAAAACAATCTCTTGCAAAAGCAGATCTATTAAGACAGCAAAAACTTGCCCTTGAAGCTCAAATAGCACTCCTTGAACAAACAAAGGGAGGAGTCAATGATATTCCAAGTCTTCTTAAAAAATCAAAAGCTAAAAAAGTAGATAATACTAAATGGCTCTTCATAGTAGGAATAGAAAACTATGAATATACAGACCCTGTGGCATTTTCAGCTAATAGTGCAAAAGAGTTTAAATCTGTTATAGAGAAAAGACTTGGTATCCCAGAGAGCAATATTAGAACCCTCATAAATAGAGGAGCTACTAGCTCAAAAATAGATTATAACTTGAAAGATATGCTCAGAAGAGTAAAGAGTGGGGATACTGTTTACTTTTATTACAGTGGACATGGCATTCCAGTTCCAGCACAAGACAATGAAGCATATATGTTGGCACAAGATATGAATCCAGCTTATTTAACAGATGAAAGGTTTAAGCTTCAAAATATTTACAAATCTCTGAGCAACTCAAAAGCAACTAAGGTAATAGCTTTTATAGATAGTTGTTTCTCAGGTGGAACAGATAATCAAGCACTTATAAAAGGTGTAGCTGCAACAAGAGTTAAACCTAAGAGTGTGACTTTTGATACAAGTAAGATGATAGTTATAAGTGCTGGAAGTGGAACTCAATACTCAAATAAATATGATGAAAAGGGTAATAGACTTTTCTCATATTATGTTATGAGAGGATTGATTGAAAACAATTCAAATACTCAAAGATTATATGATTATGTAAAATCAAATGTACAGGAAAAGTCATATGAGATGGGTGCAAGTTATGAGCAGGTTCCAATATATGATGGGAATATTGGGTTAGAGCTTTAATTTTAAGGAAATTTACTATGAAACAACTAATAGTTATAGATATTATATTTAAGGAAAACACAAATGTTTTTAAAGCTTTTTTTATTCTTACTTCCTTTTAGTCTATTTGCAGGAGAAGTTGTTTGGAGCAGTGACGCCAGTAGTGAAATTAGTCAAAGTGAGTATGACAAAGTTATAGAAGAGTATGTTGATAATAAGTATCCTGAGAGGGTTGAAGCTTGGGAAAAAAAACAAAAAGAGATACAAAATAATACAATCTCCTTAGATGGTTTGATGTGGCAAGATAACAAAGATGCTATATTCATAGAAAGAGACTGGATTGGTGCAAAAGAGTATTGTAAAGATTTAATTCTTGGGGGTTTTAATGACTGGAGACTACCAAATATAGATGAGCTTAAAAGCATATTGGATAAAAACAGAAAACCAACTATAAAAAAAGAGTTTAAAAATACTGTCTCTGGCAGTTATTGGAGTTCTACTACCACTGCTAGTAATACTACCGGTGCGTGGCGTGTCTACTTCAGCTATGGCGGTCAGAGCAGCTTCAGTAAGACTTATTACTATTATGTTAGGTGTGTTAGGGCAGGACAGTAACTTTGATTTTTGTAAGGATACAATAAAATGATTTTAAAACTATTTTTATTTATACTACCCCTTACTCTTTTTTCAAGTGAGATGGTTTGGAGTGGTGATGTTAGTGGTGAGCTGAGTCAAGCGGAGTATGACAAAGTTATAAAAGATTATGTTGACAAGAAGTATCCTGAGATAGTGGAAGCTTGGGCCACCTTTAATAATGGTTTGATGTGGCAGGATAATAATGGTTTGATGTGGCAGGATAATGAAGATGTTTTGTCAACTATGAAAAATTGGTCAGGAGCAAAACAGTATTGTGAAGATTTAACTCTTGTGGGTTTTGATGACTGGAGATTACCAAATATAGATGAACTTAAAAGTATAGTGGATAAAAACAGAACACCGGCTATAAAAAAAGAGTTTAAAAATACCATCTCTAACGGTTATTGGAGTTCTACTACCAATGCTAGTAATACAGCACGTGCGTGGAATGTCTACTTCAGCAATGGCGGTCAGTACTACTACGGTAAGGCAAGTAACTTTTATGTTAGGTGTGTTAGGGCAGGACAGTAACTTTGCTATTTGATTTTTCTTTAATGGAGTGTTTATAATGATAAAAAGAGTTTTTATTTTAGGTTTGATGGTTTTTGTTTTGTCTGGGTATGCAAGTGGTCTGAAAAATCCATACAACATCAATCAATCAGAAAAGTTTACAGCTTTAACAAATTATCTTATTGGGTTAGAGTTACAACCAAGTAAACCAACCTTGCCAAATAAACCAAAACAGCCAACTATACCATTAGCCAAAAAACTTACAAAAGGTAAGTATGAAAAGACTGGTACTTTTGAGCAAAGAGTAAAAAAAGAGAAAGCAAAAAGATTAAAAACTATAAAAACTTTAGAAGTAAATTATGCGAAAGATGTAAGAGTATATAATGATGAAGTAAAAAAACTTACAGATAACTACAACAATGAATTGGCTAAAAAACAAAAAAAAATAGATGATATAACTTTAAAAGCTATGGAAAAAGCTTACTCAATTGTTTATGGAAAACCATACTTAGAAAATAGTTTAAAGTATGATGCAGATAGTGAGACGTTTTTTGGAGTGGTAACATCTACAAAAGGTGGTTTTAGCGAAAAGGTTGCTGTAAGAGTTCCAATAGACCAAGCAGAGAGTTTTGAAAAAAACATAAACTCTTTAAAAACAAGTGTAGTTTTTGACTACAAAGATAATCAACTCGCTTTAAAAAAGATAGTTGTAAAAAAAGCAAACACTCCTTATATAGCAATGCTAAGTGATATTAATTTTAAAAGTGAGAACATAAGTGTAGCTGTTGGCGGCGGTAGTTTAAATCTGCCTGCTTCACCACTTCTAAGTTCATCCTTAGCTGTGAGTGCAAGTGATTATAGCATTGGCGAGGTTAGTTACTCTAAAGACCCTGAAATAGCAAAACTTCAAAAACAGAAGTTTGAGTTAGAAAAAAATGTAAGATATAAAAAACAAACCCTTATTAAAGAAGCAGAGTTAAGAGCACAAAAACTTGCACTTGAATCACAAATAGCACTCCTTGAACAAACAAAGGGAGGAGTCAATGATATTCCAAGTCTTCTTAAAAAATCAAAAGCTAAAAAAGTAGATAATACTAAATGGCTCTTCATAGTAGGAATAGAAAACTATGAATATACAGACCCTGTGGCATTTTCAGCTAATAGTGCAAAAGAGTTTAAATCTGTTATAGAGAAAAGACTTGGTATCCCAGAGAGCAATATTAGAACCCTCATAAATAGAGGAGCTACTAGCTCAAAAATAGATTATAACTTGAAAGATATGCTCAGAAGAGTAAAGAGTGGGGATACTGTTTACTTTTATTACAGTGGACATGGTATTCCAGTTCCAGCACAAGATAATGCTCCATACATGTTAGCCCAAGATATGAATCCAGCTTATATAGATGATGAAAGATTCAAGCTTCAAAATATTTATAAAAAACTTTCTAATTCAAAAGCTACAAAAATTGTAGCTTTCATAGATAGTTGTTTTAGTGGGGGAACAGATAATCAAGCCCTTATAAAAGGTGTGGCTGCAACAAGGATTAAACCTAAGTCAGTAACTTTTAATAAGAATAAAATGGTGGTTATAAGTGCTGGAAGTGGAACTCAATACTCAAATAAATATGATGAAAAAAGTAATAGACTTTTCTCTTATTATTTAATGAGAGGTCTCATTAATAATAATACTGACATAAATAGATTATATGACTATGTTAAATCAAATGTTCAAGAGAAGTCTTATGAGATGGGTGCAAGTTATGAACAAGTTCCTGTTTATTCTGGAAATATTGGATTAGAACTTTAAAAATGTATGAAGCAGATAAGAATGAAATGATTTTAGGTATAGATAACTTAATCACTACAATTGAAACAAGGTTGCTACCAAGTTTTGATAATCTTGAAGTAGAGGCACAAGCTGCTGCTGATAAGAGATTAGAAGAACTTGCTGAAACATATGGAGGAGCAGAAGATCCATCTCCTTACTATGAAGAAGCATATGATACTGGTGGAGAATATTATGTAACATATACAGAAATGAAAAATGATTTTTTAAATATGACAACAGTTTGGCTTTATCATTTATTTGAACAGGATTGTAATAAAATTTTTAGTGATACAAAATGGGGAATTAGAAAAGAAAAAATTGCAAGTTTATCTATCTCAACAATTACACCCTCTAACTTTTATAAAATCAATGAAGAGCTACAACATATATGTGACATAAATAAACATGGAGATGGCAGGGCAAAGGAAAAGCTATTAGTTATAAGACCTGACTTGATTGATAGTAAAATTGAAAAGCATTTTGGAGACAATCCAGATACTACCACACATACTTTAAAAAATATTTCATTAAAACAGCTAAAAGAATATGCTGAATATATGAAGTCATTTTGGATTGAGTTATATGAAGCCTTACAATTGAAGAAAAGTATGTAAATGATTTTACCTCTGCAAAATCCATATATGAAGATAAAGAGTTCTTTTGTTTAGCAAAAGCAAGTAGTGTTAAATATGTAAAAAAAGTTAGCTAAACCTAATTTTCTCACACATTAACCATTCAACTTGCTCTATGAGATTTAAGAGAGAAGGGAGCTAAATAGATTCACTATTTAGCCTTAGTAGATTGTAATTCCACTTGCTTGATCATAACTATTTTTTAACAGTGTATTATTAGCCTGTGCAGAAGCTGATACTACTTGTTGAGATACACCAGCCTTTTTAAGCTCAGTATCTACAGTCCAAAAATTAATATCATTTTGCTTGTTGTAGCTTACTTGTTCAGAATCAGTTATAGTAATTCCAAACACTGATAAGTCAAAATCTTTAATAGTTTTTTTAATTTTATTAAGTTGTCTTGTGCCAATGGCCTTAGTATTAATTCCAAGCTGTTCCAACACATAAACTAACTGAAAATTAATAAAATCATTAGCTAATACATACCTCACAAATGATTTAATAGTGTCATTTCTGATAGCTAAAATTGCTGGAAGATATTTATCATAGTTGACTAGGGTATCAGTCTTAAAACTATTGATATAATCACTGCTAAACTTAATAATAAACTTATTATTTTTTGAGCTATATTGTGCTTTGTCTAGTATATGAATATCTGACCAACTATTTGAACTACCATAAAATCTTTCAAGGCTAATTACAACATCAACTAAATCTTGTATCTTTTCTTTGAGGAAATCTCTATTCTTGCCACCTTGACTCTTTCCTAATTTCTTCAAAATAAAATACAAACTGAACTCAGCATAGTGCTCATTATTTGTAGTTCTTTTGAGTAGCTTTTCAGAAAAAATCACATCAAGTATATCTCTATGAGATTGACCAAGAAGTCTATTCCTTATCTTGATTTTATACTCTCTATTTTCAAAAATAGAACCTTTATTTCCATTACTTACAAAATTTTTGTAAGTATTAGTACTTTGTATATTGGAATATGGCAAGAAAATAGAGCTTCTAGTAGTATCCACACTGCTTGTTGCATTACTTAATATATCTAATAAAATTTTACTCATAATCCTATCTCCTAAAATGGTATTTCATCACAGTCATAAACAGCTGTGTTGTTATTTACTTCTACTGGTGCTACTAATTCTTTGGAAACTATTGGTTGATTGTCTTCTGATTTAGGAGCAAATATTTTAATCTCAAATACACCATCCCCTGGATCAAAATGATTAGCTTTTTCTACTTTGCAATATCTGTAAATCTTACTCATCTTTTGCTCAACTTTAACAGCTTTACCTTTGCTATCCTTGATAGGTTTTATTCTTGGGTCTATTGCACTAATAGAGTAGTGCACCCTAACAGCATCAATAATAGCACTGGCCCCCCTTACACTGGTGGTTTTATTACCATTGGCATCATTAGAACCTTTATTATGATGGTGTATTATGATAAAAGTTTTACTTTCTTCTTCTGCCCAAGTATTTAACAAATTAAAAAAATACCTAACTTCTCCATTGTTATTTTCATCAATATTTCCCATAAATTGAATAAGTGGGTCTAATAGAATCACATCATAAGAAACCAATTGTTTTTTAAAGAACTCAAAAAACTTACTTGCTTGAAGATTTCCATTTCTACCTTTATCCACAAACCCCATTGCATGACCTTTACCAGCCAAATCAAAATTAATATCAATTTCATTATTATAAATTGCTTTTAATTCAATTCCTCTATTTTTTACAAAACCTGCTGTATCCTCTGAAAACCAAGAAAATATATTTATCCCTTCATATTCTTTTTTTAATTTAGAGAGTAGTAAAATACCCAAGTAGCTTTTACCCACTCCACCACCAGCACTTATTAGATTTATTTCATTTTTCTGTAATGGTAAAAAATCAGTTAAATAAAAAGCAGGTTGCTCTATTATTACATCAGATAGATTCTGAATATCAAGTGAAAAAGTACCTTCATTTGATTCCTTTTCTAGCTCTGAAACTAAACTCCCTAATTCTTCTATAACTTGACTTGAATTAATATCCTTATCAATAGTAGAGTACTTCTTTAAAGCTTTTTCAATAGCTTGTTTCTTAGTGATTTCTTTCATTCTATGGACATATCTTGTAATATCACTTACTGAATTAGATTCAATTTTATCTTGATAGTCATCCATATATTTTGGATCTAAATCAACTAAGAGTTCTTTTAGTTCAATATAACCATCTTCATCATATTGTGCTTTCATATTTGTAAACATTTCTTTATTTTCTTTTACAGTAAAATCATTAACAGTTAAGTCAATGTTTTCCATTAAAGAGTTGTCATTTAGAATAGAGTTTAATACTGTTGATTCATTATTAATATGGGACATACTATATCTCCTCTGCTGGATAGTCAGGATGACTTGTATATAGATGTTCTAACTGTTCAAGATCTGCATCTATTTTATCTTCATTATCTTGTGATTGTTTTTCCATATCTATTTCATATTGAGGAGAGTTTTCATACTCTTCATATAAAGCTTCTAGTCTTTCTTCTGCACTTTCATTAGTGAAACTATTTGTGTGTTTTGTGCTCTCTGCACTGTGTTTTGTATTTTTCAAAATCTATCCTTTAAATTTTATTTACAATCCACTTACTAATTTGACTCAATAAATGTTTTGATGGGAGTATTATAATTTCATATAGAGTGCTAATATGCACCTTATATTTTAAGCAACATCTTGTGCAAATAAATTACTATTGTTATTTATTGGCTTATTTACAGGATTGTTTTTTATTCTTGAAACAGAGGTGTCAAAAAATGTTTTGTCTAGTTCTGCACCTATAAAGTTTCTACCAAGGTTAAGAGCAGCAACAGCAGTTGTGCCACTCCCTGAGAATGGGTCTAAGATCAGGTCATTCTCTCTACTTGAATTTCTTATTAATCTCTCAATATGTTCTAAATGCTTTACTGTTGGATGAGCATATTTCTTATTATCTTTTGCATTAGTAGCATCAAGGAATAAAGTTGAAGCATCCTCCATATTTTTAGGCATACAAAGTCCACCCTTCCTGAAATACAGGCAATATTCTGTATCAGTGGTATATTTATTGTAAAAGGTAGGAATAGGGTTAGTTTTAACCCATTTTAATATATCAAATGAACAACCAAGCCCATCTATAAAATAGTTAAAGTATGTAGGTATCTGTGCTTTATTACACCAGATATACATATTTATTTTTCCTTTCTGTAATTTGACTAATCTATCAAGTACAGCTTCATAGTCAAAGCCTTCTGTAATAGAAGCTTTTACTAATTTATCTTGTGATTTCTGTAAAGATTTGGATAAATTAGATTTACTACCAGATTTTGTATTAAGTATTAAGTAGGGGGGATCCATAACAACAAGAGGTATATAAGTATCATCAGCAATCAAACTATCCATAACTTTAATACAATCATTATTATGTACAGTTGCACTTGTGCCATTATCAAATGAAATCACTTCCACATTACCTGCTATCACATTATCAGTAATAGTATTATGATTTATAGTCTCATCTAGACTGTCAAATAAACTTCTCAAAAAATATCCTTTTTAGATAGGTGTTAAATTTCAATCAACCTCTAAAAGTTAATTGATAAGAGCATTGTATTTTGAAGTTAGGTGCTAATATGCACCTAATAATTTAGAGTTTTTCTTAAATGAAAGATGATTTTTTGACAGAAGTACAAAAGCAAATGCATTTCAACTTAAAACTGTATATAAAAATAAGGAGGTCATATAATGGCTAATATTAAAGATAAACAAGAAGAGGAGAGAATAGATAAGTTCTTAGGTAATGATAAAGCACTTAATGAATTAAAGGACAGTTCAGAAGAAGATATCAATGAATTAATGAAATATGGAGTCAATAAAGCAAATAATTTAACACCTATTGAGTTTGCAGAAGAGTTTTTAAAACAATTAAAGCTATACCCTCAGTTATTAGACAGTAGAGATATTTCAAAAATAACTAATAAAATAGAAATAGATATAGATATAGATGAGGAAGAATAATGATATTTATACTTTTATTATTATTAGAAGATGCTAATGAAGATGCAGTTGATATTTTTAATAAACTTGATAATGATAAAAAATTGCTACTATTAAAATTATTCAAAAAGATATTTATGGATGAATTTAACAGGGAAATAGCTCTGTATAAGAAGATACATAAAGCATATGAAGATAAGAGAGTTGAATTAAGTATTTTACATGAGTTTGGTGTAGAACAAGGCTATGTTAATGAAGCTAGTTCATTTACTGATGACATTGACTATCAAATAATAAATCATTTTAAAAATGTAGATAATGTTGAAAATATGGATATGGATATCTAAAAGAATATTTGGTGCCAAATGGGTGCCATTTAATACCATTAAATAGGGTATTTTTAGAGTGATTGAAAATAGTAAAGTCTGTATTTATGGTATTTAGTGGTATTTGATAGGGTTTGTTTTTAGTTTCCTCTCATCCGCACCATCAAATAACTGAATCTCTCAAAACTCCCTTAATAACGAACTTTCAAAGACTTTAAGAAAACTTCAAAATTATTTTTCTAACCTATTTCTAACCTTGAATTGTAAAACTTTGCAATACCATTATTTATTCAGTATATCTTTTATACTTCTCTTCCAATATTTTCTATGTATAAGTCTATGCACTTGTAAATTTTCTGCTAATATTTCTGCTTTCGATAATTGAGAAAGAGTTTCCCAATCATTGTTAAATATATATGTAGCATTTCCTGCAAATGAGTTTTCTAATACATATAAATTTCTATCAGTAAAACCAAAGACAACATAGTCATTAAATCCACCATTACCAGTCGCTACAAAATCAGGACTGAAACTATTGATATATTCAAACCTTCTTAATGTGTCTTCCTTACTTACAACTTCTGTTTTATCAAGTAAATCAATTAGTGCTTCTTTTAACTTAACCCACGGCATTACACCCTGCGGTAAAATATTCCAACTTACTTTTTTTATTTTTGTTTTTTGTCTTGAAAGAAATTCAATATCTACAACACTACATTCACCAAAGAGTTCTAAAAATAGATTTATTGTATGTTTTATTAAGTTTTTATTATTTTCATTGAATATCAATTTATCAGAGGTAACTATTTTTTCATTATTATCATCAAGTAAAATTAGTAATTCCATTGAAGGAGCTACTTCTATAAGTCCAACTTGAAACTTTTTATATGGTTGTTGTTTTGTAATATGCACATCATGCTTACCATATGCTTTGATTGTTGCACTTTGTGTTTTATAATATGTTTCTTTTGGCAGGTCTTTTAATTTTTCATATCTTCCATTAGCATTGATTTCAGATACATTACCGCATAATATAGAAGGTAAAACTTTCTCACCAATTGGCAAGGAACTGCTAAAACCTACCTGCAATAATCTATCTTTGAAACTATCAATATCATCTAAAATAATATATAAATTTTCATCTTTCTTAAATTCAAGTAGAAATTTATCGACATTCTGGATTTTACTTTGTGCTATACGCATTTTAGTCCTTAATAATTTTAATAAGTTTAGCATCTCTTGTTTCAATTAAATCACCCATTCTAATGATAGGTTCAACTTCAATTTTGATTGAATTAGATTTTTTAAAATAATCACTGACTGCTTCTAACTGTTTATTATTAGTATGGACTTTTATTTTGCCTATAAAAGCAACTTCCATCATAAATGACATACTGGCTCTTGTCAGTCCGTCAGGAACACCAGAAATTGTTATATTTTCAATTTTAATGGTATTTATCTCATTTTTATTCAAGAGTTCTTTTGTTAAATTATTTATCTCCAATAATTCAATATTGCCTTCGGCTTCTGATGAGAATGTTATTGAAGTGGGTTTTAATGAATGTTCTTCGGTATTTTTTCCAACTATTGAAGCGATTTGTTTCATCGCTTGGTAATTAGCCAGTTCAGCATTTATAAGTTTAGTATTTTTTTCGATAGTTTGTTTTTTCTTTTCAAACCTTACATCAAAATATTCAGCCTCTACTAAATCTAATGCAAGTTTAAAAGTTTCATCAACAAGTTTTTTAATATCTTCTGTTTTAGTTTCAGAGTTTAGATATTCTCTCATTTTATGTATTAAATCATACAAAAAAGCACCTACAAGACCTTCTGATACTGTTTGCATACTTATGGGGTCAATTAACCCTAAAAGTATCTCAAAGCTACCTTCTTTATTCGCTTCTATGTAAATATTTTGATTTTTAGTACCGTGAATTTGATATTCATAGTTATAAGATATTTTTTGAATACTATCTGACAATTTTCTCATATCAGTTAGTGAAATCATATGTGAATCAGTGGAGCCACCATTTAATTTTACTATCATTTACACACCTTTTTTAGCATTTATTTTTTTAGCTAATTTTGTAACATGAGTGTGTTTGTTATCATATAGCTCTTCTAAAACAAAAGAGAGCATATCGTAGCCATTAAATACATCGTCAAGTGTTATATCATCGTCACAGTGACTTCCTGCATTACCGAGCCACTTTATAGCCAAGCAAATATCTTTGATTTTTTGATACTTTGTCGGTAATAATCCAATTCTTTTATGTAAGGATAGTTTATTTCTTCTTCCTCCACTTGTATGATAGTTCTTAATTTTTAAGTGTGTTAATAAACACTCTATTGCAATCCTTACCTGATTTGCTGCGGATGACTTATTATTAAATACAAGTGAAAATGATGACTTTATAGAATTTTGAACATTTTCAGGAGTTTTTTCAGGTATTTGAAAAATATTCAACGGTGGGTAAAAGAAAACAGGCTTAAAGTATTCGACATGTCTATAATCATCATATGAATATTGTTCTCTTTCTACACCACCAGTTCCTGAACAAGTCACAACTTCTTTACAACTTGGATTAGTGCATGATAATAATGCTGTAAATGTATATGTTATCATCTCTGGTGCTTGAAACCAATTCTCATGATAATTGATTTCAGTTTCAGAATTATGTTGTTTCAAAAATTTATCTTGTATTACTTGCAATGAACCACTATTACATGTAGGACATTGCCATTTTGACATATCATCATGTGTAAAATATCCTTTGTATAGTTCTCTGTTTATCATTATTTTTCAAATGCCTCTTTTAATACTGCTTGTATAAGTGTTTGGCTATTTGTTTTTGAACTATTGATTTGAGTATCAAGTTCATCACAAATTGAATAAAGGTTTTCTATTTTTTTTAATATTGCATTTTGTTCTTCAAGTGGTGGTAGAGCTATCATAGTGTTTAATACTATTGGTTGATTTATTTTTGGCATATTTTTTTGAGCACCAGAAGCATTTGTTTGAAAATATTTTCGTGTATAAATTGACACTAAACTTTTTTGTAAAAAATATTTAGAACTATATTTACTACATTTTACTTTCCTCAACTTTCGCACATAGATTTCACTAAATCCACGAACTTAATTTGAGTATTAAAGCCCATAAATAGCCACTTTTTAGTATAATTTTGTCACCACAACATCAAAAATACAAGGCTATTTTATGGAACTTGACAATTATATACAAACTGCAGTGAGAAGCATATTAAAGAATCCAATACTTGAAGTGCTAACAGAGATAAAAATCACAAAAATACTTAAGCAGAGCAACTTCATTAAACGAAATGTTGGCTATCCACCATTTCAAATAATATTACACTTCGTTTATATGTTAGTGATGCAAAAACGCCAGTCAACATTTATAAAAAAGAGCGATAGTGCATTTGGGAAAGATGCCTATTACAGATTTATCAAAGATAGTCGTTACAACTGGCGAAAGTTTTTAATGCTAAGTACTACTGCACTTTTGCAAAGAATAAAACCACTACATAAAAAATGGTGAACATCGCTTACTCATTATTGACGATACAGTAGAGTCTAAGAGAGGTAAATACATTGAGGGAAGCTGTAAATATATTTGGAGCAATAAAGAACATAGGAGTATCAATGCGCTCAATATCGTATCTCTAAATTATGCAGATTCACATTCAACTTTTCAATTAGATTTTTCTATAAAAATGAATGGTAGCAATAGAAAAGATATTTCAGAGTTCACAAATAAGCTACATCACAGAAGTAATGCATATCAGAGAAAGAGTGAAATTACTAAAGGCAAAAATATACTAGCTATTGAGATGCTGCAAAGAGCTTTGGATAACGGTGTTGATGCAGATTACTTGCTCGTAGATAGCTGGTATGCTAAACCGAATTTCATACATCAAGCTAATGAACTTGGTATGCCAGTAATAGCAAGACTTCCAAACAATAAACTTATTTGGAACTTTAAAGGCAAACATAAAACTATGAATGCAATCTATGACAGTATGAAAAACTATCGTCACAAAAGTAGTGGTAAACATGGCAAAATATCGTACAAATATTTCGATGCCATTGTAGAACATGCAGTTTTAGGTAAAGTCAAGCTCGTATTTTTACACACAGGTAAAGAGTTGTTAGTTTTTATCTCAAGTGATATTACTATTGCAGGCAAAGAGATTCTAGCAACTTATAAAAAGAGATGGAATATTGAACAAGGCTATAAAGATCTCAGAAACCTCTTCGGTTTTGGAAAAGAAGAAAATCGTATCTATGAATCACTAATTGCAAAAATAACACTATCTATGTTTGCATATAACATTGTAAGTTACTCAACTCGTATGTTCTTTTTTTTGTAAATTTTTAGTTTATACTTCTTTTGAGTTGTTCGTTAGAAGTAATGTATCGGTACTTAACTAAAGCGGCATAGTCTAGCTTGTGCGAAAGTCGGATAATTACACTTTAAATTTGAGTGGCGAGTGGATCGGTTTCTAATATCTTTTTTTTGCAAGAAAAAGTTGAAGCTAGATCGGATTGAATCACGAGGCAAAGTTATGTGTAGTATTATTGCTTAAAAGTCACATAGGAGTTTACTCCTATGCTAACGAACTCTCTTAAAATAGTAGGAGGTTCACGGTGTCAAATTGTATCGGAATTGATGTATCAAAAGCAAGTATAAATATTCATATAGCAAAGAATAAGCAGGATTTAGTTTTAGAGAATAGCATTAAAGGTTTCAGGTCTCTTATCTCTAAATTAAAAAAAATATATAAAAAAGAGATGGAGAATATTGTCTTTATTTTTGAGCCAACAGGTAGTTATTCTGAAGCACTTAGAAAATATTCTTCAGAACAAAATATCAAGTGTTTTATCATAAATCCTAAGCAGTTTAGTAATTATGCTAAAGCATTGGGAGTGGAAGTAAAAAATGATATTGAAGATGCTAGAGTTCTTTCAAAAGCTCTTCATTTAGCTAAAGATAATCAGATCAAGGTTCCTGTATATAACGAAGATATAGAACATATTAAGGAGTTGATGAGTTTTTATAAATTCACGAAAAAACAAACAACACAACAGAAGAATCATCTTGAAGCATTGACAAGTAAAGATGGTGATAACTTCTCAATTAAAGAACTTAAAAAGTCTATCAAAGAATCGAAAGAAAAAGAGCTTAGAATTATTGAACAAGTACAAACTTTAATTGATTCTACGGATGAATATAAAATTGCATATGACAATATTATATCAATAAAAGGAGTTGGTCAAATTGGTGCCATTGTACTTTTACATCTCTTTTTAAAATACCCAGAAGCTAATCAAAGGCAGATTACCTCGTTAACAGGTCTAAATCCAATTTATAGACAATCCGGTACATCAATTCAATCAGGTTATAAAATAGCAAAGTCAGGCGCAAGTCTATATAGAAGTGTGATTTTTATGTCAGTTCTTACTGCTGTACAACATGATAAAAATTTTAAAAGTTTTTATGAGAGATTGAAATCTAAAGGAAAACATACAACATCTGCTCAAATTGCTGTCATGCGAAAAATAATACTTACTGCACATTCTCTTTATAAAAATAATAGAAAATATAATGAAAATTATAATACTCATGAAGCTTCTGATATGGAATAAAATTGAAGAGAATTGTTACTATCGGTATCATTTTTAAAGGAAGTTAAACGTGGCGACTTTCGCACATAAAACCTAACTCTTTTTGAGTGTAAGCACTTAGCACTGCGAGAATAGTGAGTAAATCTTTATTATCCTTTACAACATTCTCAATTTCAGAGATTTTTGTCAGTATTTGAATAAAAAGTTGCATAGATATTGCCAAAGTTTCAAGTTCGCATTCTAAATCTCTAAATAGTTCTCCAAGAGTTTGAGGCTCATGTTTTATGCGATTTATATAGCTTACAATATTGTATGCGAACATGGATAGCGTTATTTTTGCAATCAGCGATTCATAGATGCGATTCTCTTCTTTTCCAAACCCAAATAGGTTTCGTAAATCTTTATATCCTTGCTCGATATTCCATCTTTTTTTGTAGGTCGCTAAAATCTCTTTACCAGCTATAGTGATGTCAGTTGAGATAAAAATTAATAAGTCTTTGCCTGTGTGTAAAAATACGAGCTTGACTTTACCTAAAACTGCATGTTCTACAATGGCATCGAAATATTTGTACGATATTTTGCCATGTTTACCACTACTTTTGTGACGATAGTTTTTCATACTGTCATAGATTGCATTCATAGTTTTATGTTTGCCTTTAAAGTTCCAAATAAGTTTATTGTTTGGAAGTCTTGCTATTACTGGCATACCAAGTTCATTAGCTTGATGTATGAAATTCGGTTTAGCATACCAGCTATCTACGAGCAAGTAATCTGCATCAACACCGTTATCCAAAGCTCTTTGCAGCATCTCAATAGCTAGTATATTTTTGCCTTTAGTAATTTCACTCTTTCTCTGATAAGCATTACTTTTGTGATGTAGTTTATTTGTGAACTCTGATATATTCTTACGATAACTATCATTCATCTTGATAGAAAAATCAAGCTGGAATGTTGAATGTGAATCTGCATAATTTAGAGATACAATATTTAAAGCATTGATACTTCTATGTTCTTTGTTGCTCCAGATATATTTACAGCTACCTTCGATAAATTTACCTCTTTTAGCTTCGACTGTGTCATCAATAATGAGCAAGCGATGTTCACCATTTTTATGTAGTGGTTTTATTCTTTGCAAAAGTGCAGTAGTACTTAGCATTAAAAACTTTCGCCAGTTGTAACGACTATCTTTGATAAATCTGTAATAGGCATCTTTCCCAAATGCACTATCGCTCTTTTTTATAAATGTTGACTGGCGTTTTTGCATCACTAACATATAAACGAAGTGTAATATTATTTGAAATGGTGGATAGCCAACATTTCGTTTAATGAAGTTGCTCTGCTTAAGTATTTTTGTGATTTTTATCTCTGTTAGCACTTCAAGTATTGGATTCTTTAATATGCTTTTCATAGCAGTTTCTATATAATTTGCAAGTTCCATAAAATAGGCCTTTATAATGATGTTAGTGGTAACAAAATTATACATTAAAGTGCCTATTTATGGGCTTTAATACTTAAAATTGGTTCGTGGATTTAATGAAATCTATGTGCGAAAGTTGAGTAATGTAATTCTTAGAATTTATACTAAAAAGGCAAAAATTGGATTTTGAAAAAAGATTAAGTAAAATAGTTGATAATTTATCTATAAAATATGATTTTTTTTATCTAATAAAAAATAATAAATTAACCTTTTCATTATTATTTATTATTTATTTAATATTTATAATCTACGTTGTATATGAAATATATACGAAACATACTTTTCAGGGAATAATTGATAATATATTTCCATTTTTTGTGGATATAGCAATTGTATTTTTAATAACTGTTACAGTTTTAGTTATTAGAATTATATATAATGATGAAGATGGACGAATTAATGAAGATGAAAAAGAAAATTTAAAGATATATCAACTAAAGAACTTTAATGTAGATATTAATAATATAGAAATTATTTTTAATAAAGAAGAATATTACAGCCAACCACAACTAATAGAAAATTTATTAAAATGGATTGACTTTGATAAAGATGATTATTTTAGAACTCATTATGGCTCTCTTGACATAAGTAAAATAGCAGTGAAAAGAATTGTAATTGAAGATAATAAATTAAAGATTCATTGTAATCAAGCATCATTTTATGATATAGCATATACTCATTACTTTCCAGATTATAAACTTTCTTCGAGTAGTAGCACAGATTCTAAAAATATATTTACATTAAGAAGTTTATTGAAAAATAATTTAGATGAAACTTATAGTAGTCAAAAGCTTTTATCAAATAGTATTGAACTTTTTAACTTACTACCAAATCCATTAGGATTGACAGGTATTGTCACTTTGAACTTCAATAATAAGAATTATTATATTTTACAAGTAAGACATAAATCAGAAGCTGCAGCTAAAAATAAAATACAATGGTCTTTTGCTGGAACAATTGATACTGTTCCGAACCTATATAAAGATAAAATATCCTTTAAGGAACTAATTGATAATGAATTAAATGATGAAATTATAGATATTAAAAATTCTCCATTTACAACTTTAAAAGATTGTAAAAAAGAGTATAGACTAATAGGTTTTGTCTTAAATCCATTATACTTATATCAACCGGAATTCTTTACTAATGTAACATATGATATAAATGATAATAAACATATTGATTTACAAAATTACATCATTGATAATGAAAAATCGTTTAGTAAATATTTAAATGATGGTAATGATGGTAATGATGGAAAAATAAGTAATTTTATTATACTGTCAGACTTGAAAATGATTCAAAAGATTATGAAGCATAAAGATTTAAAAGTTCGTAACTTATTCAAACCAGGTTATGATTTTCTAACAAGAGAAGTAAAATAGTCTTGTTTGTAAATTGCTCATTATGGGTTAAATACAGTAGTGTGAAACTTATGGGAAACTGAAATTATGATAAAATATAACTCTACTTTGCCGACATTATGGGGCTTACAGGATACTATCAGTCCCATCATCCGCACCATAAACTTTTAATAAACTCAATAAAACCCCTTAAATAATTACTTTACAGAGACTTGAAGAAAACTAAAATTTTATTTTTTCGACCTACTTCTATCCTTACTTTCTAATCAATTCAATAAAGCTATAAACTTAAATTAATAACCGATAACGCCAATTATTTATATGCTATACTATTCCTTAAATAAATAAATAAAAACATCTCATCTTTTTTAATTGAAGGAGTTTAATATGGCAATGGGTTCAGGAATTACAACAAAAATTATAGGAATAGGCTTAGTAGTTTTAGGAGTTGGTCTTGCAGTATGGGGGTATCAACTATCCGGTTCTGTCGGCTCACAAATAACACAAGCTGTCACAGGTTCAGATACAGACAAGGTCATGACTTTCTACATCTCCGGAGCGGTCAGTTTTTTTGTAGGTATATATCTTTTCAGAAAAAAATAAAATTGGAGACATTATGGATATCATTAACTTAATAATTTTTTTAGCAGTTGGTGCGCTGGCTGGGTGGCTTGCTGGCATCATAATGAAAGGAAGAGGATTTGGCGTCATTAGCAATATAATTGTGGGAATTGTCGGCGCTTTATTGGGTGGCTTTGTATTCGGTTTGCTCGGCATAACCACAGGCGGTTTTTTAGGCTCTATAGTTATGGCCACCATAGGCGCTGTTATTTTGCTATATATGATTAAAATACTTAAAAAGGTTTAGCTCTATAGTAGCTAAAACTGAAGATTCTACTTTGTCATTAGAAAATATTGAATCTAGCATTTGTCACAAAAAATCTCACGGACTTTTTGAAAAAGAATATGGTGAAAAACTCTGTTCACTATATTAAGCAAAACAATCTGGAAAAATTTAGTTGTTATATTTAAAGGGTAAAAATGAAATATATTATAGATATGATAGATGATATACGAGAGAATATACAAAACTCTAAAGAGTACACGCTCGTAGCTATGCTATTAAAAGAAAACACTTCAGAGAATTTTCAAAATGCCGGTGAAAAAGTTATTTCATCTTTGTTTATTGACCATGACACCAAACAGTTACAGTTAGGATTTGCAGATGAAAATGATACTACAAAGGAGTTACTAGAGCTTGTTGACTCTTTGCAAATGCAAGCAATGATGTATGAATTGGTTGTGAAAATTTCCAATGAGCATCCGCTTATGCCTGTTATAGGATTTGGTGAAAATCATGAAGAAAAACAGTACATTTTTTTTCTAACAGCCTAAAGTGTTTTAGTTAATTTACTCAACTTTCGCACATAAAACCTAACTCTTTTTGAGTATAAGCACTGAGCACAGCGATAATATTGAGTAAATTTTTATTATCCTTGACAACATTTTGGATTTCAGAGATTTTTGTCAGTATTTGAATAAAAAGTTGCATAGATATTGCCAAAGTTTCAAGTTCGCATTCTAAATCTCTAAATAGTTCTCCAAGAGTTTGAGGCTCATGTTTTATGCGATTTATATAGCTTACAATATTGTATGCGAACATGGATAGCGTTATTTTTGCAATTAGTGATTCATAGATACGATTTTCTTCTTTTCCAAAACCGAAGAGGTTTCTGAGATCTTTATAGCCTTGTTCAATATTCCATCTCTTTTTATAAGTTGCTAGAATCTCTTTGCCTGCAATAGTAATATCACTTGAGATAAAAACTAACAACTCTTTACCTGTGTGTAAAAATACGAGCTTGACTTTACCTAAAACTGCATGTTCTACAATGGCATCGAAATATTTGTACGATATTTTGCCATGTTTACCACTACTTTTGTGACGATAGTTTTTCATACTGTCATAGATTGCATTCATAGTTTTATGTTTGCCTTTAAAGTTCCAAATAAGTTTATTGTTTGGAAGTCTTGCTATTACTGGCATGCCAAGTTCATTAGCTTGATGTATGAAATTCGGTTTAGCATACCAGCTATCTACGAGCAAGTAATCTGCATCAACACCGTTATCCAAAGCTCTTTGCAGCATCTCAATAGCTAGTATATTTTTGCCTTTAGTAATTTCACTCTTTCTCTGATATGCATTACTTCTGTGATGTAGCTTATTTGTGAACTCTGAAATATCTTTTCTATTGCTACCATTCATTTTTATAGAAAAATCTAATTGAAAAGTTGAATGTGAATCTGCATAATTTAGAGATACGATATTGAGCGCATTGATACTCCTATGTTCTTTATTGCTCCAAATATATTTACAGCTTCCCTCAATGTATTTACCTCTCTTAGACTCTACTGTATCGTCAATAATGAGTAAGCGATGTTCACCATTTTTATGTAGTGGTTTTATTCTTTGCAAAAGTGCAGTAGTACTTAGCATTAAAAACTTTCGCCAGTTGTAACGACTATCTTTGATAAATCTGTAATAGGCATCTTTCCCAAATGCACTATCGCTCTTTTTTATAAATGTTGACTGGCGTTTTTGCATCACTAACATATAAACGAAGTGTAATATTATTTGAAATGGTGGATAGCCAACATTTCGTTTAATGAAGTTGCTCTGCTTAAGTATTTTTGTGATTTTTATCTCTGTTAGCACTTCAAGTATTGGATTCTTTAATATGCTTCTCACTGCAGTTTGTATATAATTGTCAAGTTCCATAAAATAGCCTTGTATTTTTGATGTTGTGGTGACAAAATTATACTAAAAAGTGGCTATTTATGGGCT
This sequence comes from Candidatus Sulfurimonas baltica, assembly GCF_015265455.1. NCBI lineage: Bacteria > Pseudomonadati > Campylobacterota > Epsilonproteobacteria > Campylobacterales > Sulfurimonadaceae > Sulfurimonas > Candidatus Sulfurimonas baltica. The sequence goes on from NZ_CP054492.1 coordinate 229,557, forward strand.
TTAATACTCAAATTAAGTTCGTGGATTTAGTGAAATCTATGTGCGAAAGTCGCCACGTTTAACTTCCTTTAAAAATGATACCGATAGTAACAATTCTCTTCAATTTTATTCCATATCAGAAGCTTCATGAGTATTATAATTTTCATTATATTTTCTATTATTTTTATAAAGAGAATGTGCAGTAAGTATTATTTTTCGCATGACAGCAATTTGAGCAGATGTTGTATGTTTTCCTTTAGATTTCAATCTCTCATAAAAACTTTTAAAATTTTTATCATGTTGTACAGCAGTAAGAACTGACATAAAAATCACACTTCTATATAGACTTGCGCCTGACTTTGCTATTTTATAACCTGATTGAATTGATGTACCGGATTGTCTATAAATTGGATTTAGACCTGTTAACGAGGTAATCTGCCTTTGATTAGCTTCTGGGTATTTTAAAAAGAGATGTAAAAGTACAATGGCACCAATTTGACCAACTCCTTTTATTGATATAATATTGTCATATGCAATTTTATATTCATCCGTAGAATCAATTAAAGTTTGTACTTGTTCAATAATTCTAAGCTCTTTTTCTTTCGATTCTTTGATAGACTTTTTAAGTTCTTTAATTGAGAAGTTATCACCATCTTTACTTGTCAATGCTTCAAGATGATTCTTCTGTTGTGTTGTTTGTTTTTTCGTGAATTTATAAAAACTCATCAACTCCTTAATATGTTCTATATCTTCGTTATATACAGGAACCTTGATCTGATTATCTTTAGCTAAATGAAGAGCTTTTGAAAGAACTCTAGCATCTTCAATATCATTTTTTACTTCCACTCCCAATGCTTTAGCATAATTACTAAACTGCTTAGGATTTATGATAAAACACTTGATATTTTGTTCTGAAGAATATTTTCTAAGTGCTTCAGAATAACTACCTGTTGGCTCAAAAATAAAGACAATATTCTCCATCTCTTTTTTATATATTTTTTTTAATTTAGAGATAAGAGACCTGAAACCTTTAATGCTATTCTCTAAAACTAAATCCTGCTTATTCTTTGCTATATGAATATTTATACTTGCTTTTGATACATCAATTCCGATACAATTTGACACCGTGAACCTCCTAATATTTTAAGAGAGTTCGTTAGCATAGGAGTAAACTCCTATGTGACTTTTAAGCAATAATACTACACATAACTTTGCCTCGTGATTCAATCCGATCTAGCTTCAACTTTTTCTTGCAAAAAAAAGATATTAGAAACCGATCCACTCGCCACTCAAATTTAAAGTGTAATTATCCGACTTTCGCACAAGCTAGACTATGCCGCTTTAGTTAAGTACCGATACATTACTTCTAACGAACAACTCAAAAGAAGTATAAACTAAAAATTTACAAAAAAAAGAACATACGAGTTGAGTTATTTATATATTAACTGATAATATTAGAATTTATTTTTTATGATACTATAATCTACGTTTTGCAGAGAGCGAATTTAATATTTAATAATGTTTAAAATGGTAGAATACTGTATGTTGTACAAATAATTTTAAAGGTGTTAAAATGCTAAATCCTGTTATTTTAAGAGTTGCCAAGAGCGCACTTCTTAGTAGATTTGAAGATAAATATGTACTCGAGAGGGGGAGTGTTTTGACTCAATACCCATTTTTAAAAAAAAATGGGGCAGCCTTTGTGACCCTGAAATATAATAATGAGTTGCGTGGATGTATTGGCTCAGTGGTTGCACATTGCGCCCTTTATGATGATATTGTAAATAATGCCGTCTCAGCGGGATTTGGCGACCCAAGATTTGAGCATCTCCATGCTGATGAACTCTCAAATATTTCTGTTGAGGTCTCTGTTTTAAGTGAACCGACAATTTTGGAGTATAAGGATTTTGATGACTTATGTCAAAAAGTCAAGCCTAAGGTTGATGGACTTATTTTAAAACATGGCTCATACCATGGAACCTTTTTACCTCAGGTATGGGAGCAGCTCGCAACTCCTAAACTGTTTTTGCAACATTTAAGCATGAAGGCGGGTGCTTCACCAGATATATATGCACTGCATCCTACAATCTACAGGTATGGTGTTGAGGCGATAGAGGGAGCTTTTAATGAAATTGTTCCGTTGTAGATGTGAAAAAAGTTAAGATTTAAATTACACATGAGGAGTTGTTTATGAAAAGAGAGATGAGTGTGGCGGGAACATTTTATCCGGCAAGAGAAGTTGAATTGGAGAGGTATTTTGAACACTTTAGCAGGACATATGATGAGGATTTAGTTCTTCCTCATGTAAAAAGCAGAGCGGTTATAGTGCCTCACGCGGGGTATATATACTCTGGATATACAGCCAATGTGGCATACAGGATTTTACAAAAAAGCGGCATTAAAAACTTTGTTGTTATTGGGCCTTCCCACAGAGTAGCCTTTGAAGGGGTTAGTCTTTGTGATTACAAGAGCTATGTAACCCCATTTGGAGAGATTAAATCAGCGGATACTTTAGTTGAAAAACTTCAAGAAAATTTTTCACTTTCATGTTTCACTCAAGCACACGAAGAGCACTCCACAGAGGTGCAGTTCCCATTTATAAAACACTATATACAAGATGTACATATAATTGAGTTGGTGTACAGCCGTGAAAGCGCAAAAGAAATCTCAGAGATTATAGATTTCGTCTTAGAGCAAGAGGATTGCGGAGTTATTATAAGCACAGACTTAAGCCATTTCTATAACCTTGAAGATGCAAATAAACTTGATAATATCTGTTTGGAAGCGGTAAAAAATCTTGATTTAAATCAGCTTCATGAAGGTTGTGAAGCTTGTGGTATGATTGGTGTCGAAGCGATGATGATAAGTGCTAAAAAGCTTGGACTCTCATCTCATATTCTTGATTATAGAACCAGTGCCGATGCGAGTGATGACACAGACAGAGTTGTCGGATATATGAGTGCATGTTTCTTATGAATATATCAAATATATTTGAGGAGATTCCAAAGGAGTTAAAAGAGGAGCTTTTTCAAGAACTAATATCAAAAGATTCTATTAAAATTGAGCGTATAGTTTCGTATGGGCATAAAAGTGCAGAGTCTGAGTGGTATGACCAAAAGGGTGATGAGTGGGTTATTTTACTTAAAGGTGAGGCTATTATCTCATTTTTGAATGAAGAGGATGTTAGGTTAAAAGCTGGAGATTATCTGAATATTGTTGCACATAAAAAACATAGAGTATCTTGGACAAAGCCAGACCAAGAGAGTGTTTGGCTGGCAGTACACTATTGATTATTTGGAGTTTCTCTGTCGTAGTGTCTTCTCTCATGGCAAATTGGGTTACATGAACCACCTGTCGGTTTTTCAAGAAAACGGAGTGAAAAGTTCGCACTCCCGAAATTAGATTTTTCTCTCAAATGGTGCGGAAGATTTTTGCTTCCGTGGTAATCGTGACAAGCTCTACATGTAATGCTTTTGTCTTTTACATGTATAAAGTGAAGATTTCTTTCCCCTTTTCTAAAGTTTGTAAACTCTGTTGTAAATTTATCCTCTATTTTTTGAGGCTCATGACACTTAAAGCATACATAACCCTCCGGTAAAAATTTTGCTGTTGATTTTTCCGGAAATGGCATTTTTAACATTCTATAATTGTCTGATCCGTGAGGATTGTGGCAAGCAGCACAATCACCCCATAAAATTGGTCCATGCCAGTCGGGATTATCCTCAAGATGTTGTCCCATGTTCATAAGAACTTTTCCGTCCTCTTCACGATTCCACTCATTACTATGACACTGCAGACATAAATCTTTTGGAGTTTCCGCTTTAAGCATTTTAGGACGTCCAGTTGCGTGCGGGTCATGACAGTTTAAACACTTGTCACCCATCTCAATAGCGCCATGTTTATTTTTAGAGTTGGTTATTCTCTCTTTTTTATCAATATGACACATAAGGCATAACTCTTGCGTTCTGTCGCCTCTTAATTGAAACTTGTTATTTTCTGCATGTGGGTCATGGCAGTTTATACAGCTATCTTTTACCGGCGGATGTATGTTGTCCACGCTCGCCAACATCTCGCCTTTTTCAGAATGACATGTAGTACAAAGTTCATTTATTGTCTTGTAAACCAGAAGCTTAGGATTCTCAGATTCATGCGGGTCATGACACAACATACATCCGCCTGCACCAACAGGTCCATGAATGAATTTATTGTTATCATAGCTTTTATGGCAAGAGTAACATAGTCCCGGCATATCATCTTTTAGTTCAGCCGTTTTCCCCTTTTTGTCAACGTGGCACGAAGCACACTCTTTATTTGCGAAAGGCTTATGTTTAATCATTTTTTTAGCTGACTCTTTTGCGTAAAGAGTATCTGTAAACAAGATAAAGAAAAAAGATAAAAAGATAAAGTTAGTAAAATGAGATTTTTTCATTTAGTTTTCCTGAAAAATATTTTTGGAATTGTAACATAATTTTATTTTCAGTATTTTAAATTTATACAATTTTTAGTGTATCTACATCTCTTTTATTCTGTTTTTAAAACCGCTGTTTATACGTAGTCGAAGTCCAAAATGATACGCGCTTGTTATTGCTTTTTTAAGCAAATAGGCTTTGTAGCCTTTTACTTTTAAAAATTTAAACATCTCTCCTACAGCATAGTTGCCGCCAAGTGCAACAAAAACACCAGAGACACTTCCGTTAAATGGTTTTGCTTGATTGCCATCTATTCTTTTTCTGATTGTTTTTGCTACATACTCTGCACTTTTTTCTGCTATTTGCGCTGTGGGTGGAAGAATATTGCCATTTCTGTCTCGAACCTCTACGCAATCACCTAAAGCAAACACATTCTTTTTGCCTTGTATGTTCAGCTGTGAATCTGGGATAAGCTGATCAACTCTGTTTTTGTCATGATTGATTGTAGTGTTTAGCTTTGTTGCTTTAATCCCCCCGGTAAAAACCATGAACGAGTAGTTTAATTTTTCACCATCTCTAAAGTATATGCATGAGTCATCAAGAGAGCTTATAAAAGTATTAGTAAGAATTATTACATCGAGTTTTTCTAATCTTTTTTTTGTATTAGAGATAGTATATTTGCCCATTCCTGGAAGTATAGTTTCACTTGCATCAACAAGATATATTTTAATATCCTTTGCCGCTTCACCAATTGTTTTGCTGTGAACATTTATTACATGTGCCATCTCAGCAGCAATCTCAACTCCACTTAGTCCTGCCCCTCCAATGACAATATTTACTTCACCATCATTTGTCTCTTTTGTATTTAGTAGCTTTTTATATATGATATCTTCAAATTTTTGCCTGAATGAATAGGCTCTTTTTAAATTTTTTACACCATAGCTATGCTCTTTTAGACCATTTATAAATGAAAAAAAGTTAGTTTGGGCACCTGTTGCAATTATTAGATAATCATAAGCTATTTCCATATTACCTAAATCTATATTCTGCTTGTCAAAATCTATTGTTGTCACTTCTTTATGTATAAAACGAACTTTTTCTTTAAAACCACTACACCAACTGCTTAGGTTAATAGCAATATCATGCATATTAAATCTTCCAGCAACATAGCCGTAAGCTTCAGTTTGAAGATAGTGATATGGATTTTTGTCAATTAGTGTTAACTTTACATCTTCATATTTATCTAAAAACTCTATGGCGCGAAGACCACCATACCCGCCACCTATTATAACTACATGTTTGCTCAATATTTTTTCTCATTTCTTTTGTTCTTGTAAACAATTTTTTAGATTTTAACATATTATTTATGTGACGTTTCTATTGCTAACATATCGCTTACACAGAGGTGTTACAATTTTCCTATCTAAAAACAAAAGGATTAACATGAAAAAATTTATTACAGCGGCACTATTATTTGGAGCTTTAGCTTCTAGCGCATTTGCTCACCACATGTCGGCTTACGATGACGCGGGTATTAATATCCCTATCACATCTCCGCATTTAGATATGGTGTTTTAAAAATACGCTTTAAAACTTTCTAAAATATGACACTTTTCTAAGTGTCATCTCCCTTTGTGAAGCATAAATTCTCTCCTACGGTTTTACGCTTCATGTGAGGTCTTTATATTTAATCTTACAGCTTACTTTGCTTGATTGTCGGGCTGAAAGCTTTCGTGCTGACACTGACCAAATCACCAACTCTTAAACTCTTAGCTTCATCTTGAGTAACAACTATCTCAACCAACTGCTGACCTATAGCTATAATTGCAATGAAAATAACATCAACCTTTTTTATCTCTAGAAGCTCCCCTTCAAATGAGAATTTTTGGCTTCCTGATGTACGAAGGAGTATATCTTTTGGAGTTCCATCGTTTATAATTTTTCCATGCTCGAGCACTATTACTCTTGAAGCAAGTCTATAAATCTCGCTTGGGTCATGGCTAACCATAATTGTAGTAGTTTTAAACTCTTTATGAAGTGCAAGTATCTCATTTTGAAGTTTTGTCCTCATGGTAGAGTCAAGGGCGGAGAGAGGCTCATCTAAAAGAAGAAGTTTTGGCCGCTTCATCATCGCACGACAAAGTGCCACTCTCTGTTTTTGTCCACCGCTTAGAGTGCTTGGAGCTCTGTTCTTTAACTCGCTGAGTTCTGTTACATGTAGAAGATGTTGCGCTAGCTTTTTGTCTTTTTGAACATATAAAAGATTCTCTAAAACACTCATGTTTTCAAACAGGGCGTAGTCTTGAAAAACAAAACCAATCTCTCTTTTTTGTACTGCAAGATTGAAACTTTCACTTAACCATACTCTGTCATCTACATGTAGATTTCCACTCGCCGTCTCAAGCCCTGCTAAGATACGCAAAAGTGTTGTTTTTCCACTTCCGCTTTTCCCGCTAAGTGCTATAAAATCACCACTTTTAATCTCAAGGTTTACGTCTAAAAGCATATCTGCCTGAGAGCCGTGAAGGTTTTTATTTATGTTTATTTTTATCATTTTATAAACCCGGAAAATTTTTGTTTATGGTTAAAAGTATAAACACCAAGCAAAACTAAAAAGCTCATAATAACCATAATCGCACTGTATATATGAGCAGATGAGTAGTCCATAATCTCAACCATCTCATAGATTGCAACCGAAGCAACTTTTGTCTCTGCTGGAATACTTCCCCCAACCATAAGAACTACTCCAAACTCACCGACTGTATGGGCAAAGGTTACAATAATTGCCGTTATAAGAGCCGGTTTTATATTTGGAAGAGCTACTCTAAAAATAGTCTCAAACTTACTTTTACCGCTGATATATGAGGCTTCAAGCATGTTTTTGTTTATAGATTCAAAACCGCTCTGTAGAGGCTGAACCATAAAGGGGAGAGAATAAAAACAACTTGCAACTACTAGCCCTGTAAAGTTAAAAACTAAGTCAACACCGAAAAACTCTTTAAAAAAAGCCCCTATAGGTGAGTTGTATGAGAGGGCATAAAGTATATAAAAACCTAAAACAGAAGGTGGAAGAACTATCGGTAGAGCAGTAATAGCTTCTAAAAAAGGTTTTGCTTTTGAGCGGGTTTGCGAAAGGTACCAAGCTAGTGGCAAACATAAAATAAAAAGTATGAAAGTTGTAATGCCTGCTAGTTTAAAAGAGAGTAAAAAAGGTGTGAACTCTAGATTTTGTAAAATCTCAATCATTTAAAATTTCCAAAACAGAAAGCTCATTTGCTTTTATAAATGCAGTAACTTCATCACCTACATGTAGTGACATTCTCTGGCTTGATTCTCTTGTGATTATAGACTCTAAAATTGTGCTCTTTACCTGCAATGTTATGCTACTTAAGAGTTCTCCATTTTCTACATGTAGAATTTTTGCAGGTAGTTGGTTTGAATAAGAGACTTCTCCGCCAAATGCTTTTGCGATTGCTACATGTGTAGGTTTTGTACTAAGTTTTACATTAGCTCCAACTTTCACACTGCTGTTTAGTTCTAAACTCATCATACTGAGCGCTACACCATCAAAATCAAACTTGACTATAGTGAGGTTATCGACACTATCTATTTTTTTAACTTCTGCTGTAAATGTATTCACTCTGTTTTGTATCCGTAATTTTTAAAGATTTTTTTGGCACTTTGACTTAAAATAAAATCATAAAAGGCTTTTGCCTCAGAAGAATTTTTAATCATAACAACACCCTGATCTATTGGTGTGTATAGTTTTGAGTCAACTTCAACCCAATTTATGCCTTTTTTATACATTGTCAATTGAGGAGAGTATAGTGATGACTTCGCAACAACTCCAATGTCAGTTGCAGTAACAGTGTAAGAGAGTGTTTGTGAAACAGACTCCCCGTAAACAAATTTACTCTTTATATCTTCAAGTAAGTTGGCATTTTTAAAAGCTTCAAAAGCTGCTTTTCCATAAGGGGCGGTTTTTGGATTTGCTACTGCTATTCTTGAGATTTCACTATATTTTAATAACTCTATCCCTTTGGAAAAATCTAAATTTTTAATGCTAAAAAGTGCAAGAGAACCTTGAGCATAAACAGCAGGTTTACTACTAGTGAGTTTCTTCTCGTAAAGCTTATTCGGATATTTCATATTTGCAGACATAAACAAATCATATGGAGCACCGTTGCTTATCTGTGCTGTAAGTTTTCCACTGCTTCCAAGCGTTATGGTTACTTTAGTCTTCGGATTGGTTTTGTTAAACTCTTTTATCAAATCATCTATTGCGTAGCTTACATTTGCCGCAACAGCAACTTTTATATCAGCATAACTCAGTGAAGTAATAGATATGAAAATAAGTAATAATATATACTTCACTGCAATCCTTTTGTGCTATTTTATCTTAAACTTATTAATTTATTTAGTTACTAAAGTATCCTGTAAATTGAACCATAAAACGATTCCCTATATTGTCAACAACCGTTTGCGCACCTGGGTTACCGTTGGCAAAAGCATCTCTTATCGCATAGTTAAAGTCAACTCTTGTCGCCCCTTTAAACCTATAAGATGCTCCAAGGGTTAAAGTTTTGAATATTCTCTCAGCGGATGCATCATTTGTTAAGCGGTTGTATTGGTCATAACGTCCAAATATCTCAAACTTTTTTGGAACCAGTTCATACTGAACATTGAAGTATCCACCAACTGATTTGTTCTCCACTCCAACAGCGTGTTGAACCTGCCAGGCTTCTACATCAACAGTTGGGTCACTGTCTTTAGCCCCTGTGTAAATCATCCCCTCTGCGCCCATTAGCTCTGAGGTAACCCTAAGGCCATCTTTGTAGTAAGTCATACCGATACCATATCTTTTACGCTTGTTAGTTTGAACACCTGCGTCGGCTGTAACAATTTTGCGATTTCCAGTTTGTCCCCAGAGAAAAGTTTTAAGAGACTCTGTATAAAAACCTTTTCCTTTGCCAAACTCTTTTTCCAATGCAAGATATCCATAATGTGTTCCCTGCCCACTTGGTGTATACATCTTTAAATTACTCCCATTACCATACATGTAGGCATAAGTAAGTTTATAGTTTGCGGCAAACGGCAGAGCAACAGTGTCAAATACCTGAACACCCTTGTCTCTAAAAGCACCGACTGATGTATATGGGTCACCCTGATAGTGGATTGTTGAGGCACCGCCTGCAGGGTTTCCTGTTTGTGCTGACCCGACAACGTTGGTCTGACGCTCCATAAGCTCCCCATTTGTAAAAGAGGTAAACTCAATATATGGAGATGCAAAAGTTGCTCTAAGACCCTCTTCAGAGCCAGGTGTTTTAAACTGCCCGATTCTTAATTTTGCATATGGAATGTGTTTTAGTGTAACCGAGGCATCTACAAGAGCTTCACTCGTTGTAGCTCTTGTATTGAGCAGGTTTGTGATCCCACTGTTTTCAATAGCTACCAAGGTAAAGTAATTGATTTTATTATCCTCATCTATCATACCTCTGAGGCCTAAACGTCCTCGCCCAAGATTAACACCGGACTGCCTTTTTAAATCAGGTATCAGCAAAGAAAACGGTGTTTTATTGACACCCGTGTCTAGTACATCTCCAAAATCTCTTTTATAGTTTACCTGTATAAACCCCCAAATAACGGGTGTTGTTCTTGTGTTTTTAACAACTTTTCCATCTTTTTTAACAAAGCTTTTTTCCGTCCCTTGAAGCATTAGCCAGTCTGCAGCCTGAAAATTGTCTGTCAATAACACAAAGGTTAAAACAGTTAAGCCGAGTTTAGTTGAGATTTTTTTCATGAAATTCCAATATTTTTTTTGTCATAGTAACATAAAATTTTAGTAAAATACGCTAAACAATTTTGAAAGTAGGAAAAAGTTTATGGCAAAAGCAACAGCAAGACATATTTTAGTAGATAGTGAAGAGCAGTGCAATGCACTAAAGTCGGAGATAGAAAATGGGGCATCTTTTGCAGATGTTGCACAAGCAAACTCTCAGTGTCCATCACGCTCAAGTGGCGGAGATTTAGGTGAATTTGGTCCTGGTATGATGGTTCCTGAGTTTGATAAAGTGGTTTTTTCTGCTGAAGTTGGTGTTGTGCAGGGTCCTGTAAAAACTCAGTTTGGCTACCACCTTTTAGAGGTTACAAGTAGAAGCTAGTAGCTTCTACATTAAATTTTAGGGGTAGATTATGGTTAAAGTAAGCGCAATTCAGATGAGTATGGGCGAAGATAAAAAGGCTAATGTTCATAAAGCAGAGCAGTTGGTTAAAGAGGCTGTAAAAAACGGTGCGCAGATTGTCCTTTTACCGGAACTGTTTGAGGGTTTGTATTTTTGTAAAGATATGGATGAAAAATACTTTTCATGGGCAACGCCTAGAGAGAATAACAAATTAATACAACGCTTTAGTGACTTGGCAAAAGAGCTACATGTAGTTATATTAGTTAGCTATTTTGAAAAAAGCAAAGATGATTATTTTAACTCTCTAGTGGTCGTAGATGCCGATGGAAAAGTTATGGATAACTACCGCAAGACTCATATACCGGACGGTCCGGGTTATGAAGAGAAGTTCTACTTTAAGCCGGGAGATACCGGTTTTAAAGTTTATGAAACAACTTACGGCAAGATAGGTGTGGGAATTTGCTGGGATCAGTGGTTTTGTGAAACAGCAAGAGCCTTGACGCTTATGGGTGCAGAAATAATATTTTATCCCACAGCAATAGGGAGTGAACCAGAAATAGGGCTTGACTCAAAAGAGCATTGGCAGAGAGTTCAAATGGGACATGCCGCTACAAATACCGTTCCTGTTGTGGTTGCCAACCGCATAGGCGAAGAGGCGGGGGAGAGTTGCAGTTTGAGTTTTTACGGCTCATCTTTTATAACCGACTATACAGGTGCTAAAGTGGCAGAGGCCAGCAGAGACAAACAAGAGATAATCTATGCAGAGATAGATTTGATAGAAAATGCACAACAAAGGGAATATTGGGGTTTGCTAAGAGATAGAAAACCTGAGATGTACAAAAATATCTGCTAAGTGGAACTATTTTTGCTTTAAAATGTAAAATAATTCAATAAAGGTTAGAATATATGAAAATTGTTTTGCGCAATAATCTTATTCTCATCACTACGGAATTTGATACGTTAAATGCAAAGTGGATGAGAGAGTTCTTAAGTCATCACTCCCGTGGTATGCTTTTTCTGCCAAAAGCAGTTCTAGTATTTAGAAATGAAACATTAAAAGAAGTTAGAGAAGAGTTTTTAAGCCAATTAAGCCAGCATCATGCCAAAATAAATGAGTTTTCACATGAGTTTTTCTTGCGCTCAATGCTTAAGTACGGAACACAACCCATAAAAATTGAGTTAAATAAACTTCAAGAACCCGAAGTAGTTCAGGTAAACCTGTATGCTTACGATAAAGATACAGTTTTAATATCTTTGCTTTATCCAAACTCATGGGTTGTTAACTATCTCCGCTCTCAACTAGAGGTTTATGTTGAAAGAGGCACAGATATCTCTTTGGTTATAGACGTTTCAGACTACAAAGCAAAAAGTAGACTAGAGCGTGCTCTTAACAAACGCCATATTCTTCATTACCAGATTCAATATACTTATGATAATCACTTTATGAGCAAGCTTTACAGTGATTTTGCAAATTTTAGTTTTGGTGATTTATGTAAAGCCGAAGAAGATAAAGAAAATATCCACCTATACACAGTGTTGGAGTGTCCGGTAGGGGCAAGTCAGGATGCACTTAAAAAGAGCTATAAAAAATTAGCCAAAGTTTACCATCCAGATAAAATAGTCCATGAAACTCCTCACATGGTAAGGCGTTACACGCAAAAATTTCAGCTTTTACAAGAGGCGTATACCGCTCTTAGAATTAGCAGTTAAGTGCTTATGAGCTAAAGAGCTCTTTTATCAGCTCATGCTCTTTAGCATTTTTAACCAGTGCTTCAAAGTCTTCAGACCTGTATAGAGCCAGCTTTTTCCCCTCATACTGTTTCAACTCCTTAGAAAAACCTCTTTTAGAGAAGAAAATTATTTGGTCAGGGTCAATCTCAAGTTTTTCACACTTCTCTTTTATCTTATTTAACTCTGATTTATTTACCTTATGATTTGTCCATTTGCACTCAGCAACATAAACTTTTTCATCACTGGTAATAGTCAATATATCAATTTCTACATTTGCATCCCAGTAACTGCCTGAACTTAAAATCTGTGAATCTCTGAGGTTATAATTAAGAAGCACCTCTGAGAGTTCCTCAAAAACTAGGCTTGTATAACTGTTTTGCTTAAGCTCAAAATCTTTTAAAAATTTATCATAATCACCCTGAGCTATCTCTCTTGCATGTGGAACTATAAAATAAAACCAAAATCTTATAAAAGGGTATGTAAAGAGAACTTTATGCGAGATTCTATGTTTTGCAACCTCTCGTTTTACTTTACCTTTTGGATTTAGACTCTTTGCAGGTTCCTCTCTTGAGTACTCAATCTGGATTAAACCTTTGTCTTGGAGATGATTAAGAGCAATGCCACCATTTTGATTGTTTAATCTGGCTCTGTTAAAAGCGGAGAATATTCTTCTGTCCCCAACAGCAAGTGCTCGAAGCAATCTTGTATATTCTTTGTTTTGATTGGTAAGCTCTTCTATCTCTTTGTTTAACTTTTGAAAATTTTCCAATATTAACTCTTGGATTAAAAAGTCAATCGGCTTTGTCGTGTCTATTTCTCGACCAAAGCCACCAAATACTGCGAAGTAATCAATCTGCGTTTCCATGTCATCTGGAAAGTTTCTTATATAAAATGAACGAAATTGTTCTAAAAGTGTATTATCTAACATGTGGAAATTGTAGCATAAAATTTCTACATTTCGCTTCCCCATTTCAACATATTTATTCCGTATTTCTCCCTTATTTGCTGTGAGTGCTCTGTCAGTTTCTTCATTTTGCTCTCATCAGCAAAGCCGATAAGTGATAACTCCTTTTTTGAATCTCTCGTAAAACTTGAGCAGTTTATACTGATTCTTATTACATGTAGTCTCTTGTGTATATCTGTTTCATTAAAAAGTGTTAAACATAGAGAATCAAACTTTTTTTCGGTAAATATTTCACACAGGCTTATATTTTTGTGCGATTTTTGATTCATCTCATAAGATAAGGAGAGATGAAAAACTGTTGGAATAACATTTAGTTTTAATATTGCAAAACTTAAGTGACGAGCAAGTACATGCACTCTTCTTTTTAACTCATATCTGTCAAAAATGGGGTCAAATGTACGAGAAATTCCTATGGATTTTCTTTTATGTTTTGTCTGAATCGGTGCATCGCTGATTCCGCTAACTCTTGCGTATAACTCTTTTGCATAAGGTCCCCAAGACTCAACAGTTCCACGTCTGCTTTTTAAATCACCCAAAGTATGAATCTGTGCCGAACGAAGTTTCTCTTTCATGCTCTTTCCAATACCTGCAAACTCACTAACTGGTATTTTGTTTATAAAATTATCGAGCTCATAGGGTTGAATGATTTTACACCCAAAAGGTTTTGCGGCAGTAGTAGCTAGTTTTGCTATATATCTTGTATTTGCCGCGCCTATAGAAACAGGGAGTTTTATAACCTCTTTAATCTCATGACGCAAATCATCTATAAAACGTGGTATGTCCACATCTTCAACCCAGCCGCTTAAATCTCCGTAAAACTCATCTATGCTTGCCTGTTCAATAAGCGGAATCTTTGATTGTAAGAACTCATGAAGTTCATGAGAGAGTTTTTGGTAAAGTGACATATTGGGTGCTTTTATAATCAGTTGAGGACACAGACCCAAAGCTTCTTTTATGCTAATTGCAGTTTTTACGCCGTAAGCCCTTGCTTCATAGCTCGAAGTTGTAAGTATGCCGCGAACTCTTCCGTCTGAATCTTTAAAAGCATTTAAATCATCATCGCTCTTTTCATAAGCCTTATAAAAAGTTGGTACAAAGCTCCCGGAGTTCTCAAAATTTACCGTCTGTTTTTTAGCATCTTTTGTAAAGATTTTGGTATCACTTCTCCCGCCAATTGCAACAGCTTTACGTTCAAGAGAAGGGTCTTGTATTCTGGCAGCACTCACAAAAAAGCAGTCTATATCTATATGTATTTTCATAAAAATGATTATATATAAATCTACATGTAGAGGTTGAAAATATGACAAAGTGTCAAGAAAAATATAATTTACTTAAGTAAAAGCTCGTTTGTAAAAAGGTCTTCAAGATACTCTACTGTTTGGTAGCCATATATCTCGTGGACTATTTTTGACTCATTGTTTTGGTCTAGCTCAATTATGTAGGTCATAGGGTAGATAACTATTTTTTTATCAAATTTCTTTGTGAATTTTTTAAATACTTCACTCCACTTTTGTGCCTTGAAAAATTTTACATCTGTTTGATATTTTTTTATTGATTCTGAGTTTAGAACATTTTTGTACCTTACGCACCACGGGCATCCGTTTTTCTCAAAAGCAAGTAAGATAAGCTTATGCTCCTTTAGTTGCGACATCGACTTTATCTCCTCTATGGCGCTGAGCGAAGAGGAGAAAAACAGCAGTGTTATAAATAATATAATTTTTTTCAAATCAAACCTTTTACTGGCATTTTATCAAAAAACATCTCAATAAATTTAACAATAGAGTAATCAATAACCGCTATAATTTCCAAATGAAGTACTTATTGCCTATATTTATACTATTTTTCAGTGCATGTAGCGTTAAAAACTACGATGTTACTCAGACAAAAATAATCATAATAAAATCACCTAAAATAAAATTTTCTGACCTTGGATATATTCGCAACAGCGATAAAAGTATAGAGTTGGAACTCTTTATAGCGGGCAAAGCTGTAGATAAAATCAGCGTCAATCATCTAATCTGTACAAATGACGGGTGCATGAGCAAAAGCGGATTTAATAAAGATTATTTAAACTATTCATACCCCGAAGAGACTCTTCAAAATATACTTTTGGCTCGTGAGATTTATGGCGGAAAAAATATTGTAAAAACAGCGGATGGGTTTGAGCAAAATATACAAGATGTACATGTAGATATAGAGTATAAAGTAGGCTTACATGTAGTGTTTTTCAGAGATAGGAAAAACAATATAATTTTTAAGATAAAGGATACAAATGAGTAATAAATTTGTAGGAGCACATACAAGTGCAAGCGGTGGAGTTTTTAATGCAGTGAAACATGCGCAGGAGATAGGAGCAAAGGCATTTGCACTTTTTACCAAGAACCAAAAGCAGTGGGTAGCCAAAGATTTAGACGGCGAGACAATAGAGAAGTTTAAACATGCACTTGAGCAAAGCGGCATTTTACCTAAGCATGTATTGCCTCATGACTCATATCTTATAAATCTTGGAAATCCAGAGGCTGAAAAACTTGAAAAATCAAGAGCCGCATTTATAGACGAACTGCAAAGATGCGAGCTTCTTGGGCTTGACAAACTTAATTTTCACCCGGGAAGCCATCTTGTTAAAGTTGGTAAAAAAGATAAAGAGAACGCAGATGTGATGCGAGAGATTGAAGATAAATGCCTTGATACTATTGCAGAGTCCATAAATATAGCTCTTGATAAAACAAGCGGTGTGAGTGCAGTGCTTGAGAACACAGCAGGGCAGGGAACTAATCTTGGCTGGAGGTTTGAACATTTAGCTCATATTATCGATAAAGTTGAGGATAAGTCCAGAATCGGAGTCTGCATAGATACATGCCATATGTTTACAGCAGGCTACGATATAAGAACAAGAGATGTATATGAGAAAACTTGGAGCGAGTTTGAAAAAATAGTAGGTTTTAAATACCTGATGGGTATGCATATAAATGACTCAAAACCGCCTTTGGGCTCACATGTAGACAGACACCACTCTTTAGGAAAAGGCGAAATCGGACTTGATGCATTTAGATTTATAATGAATGATGAGAGGATGGATGATATTCCGCTTATTCTTGAGACGATAGATAGCGATATTTGGAAAGAGGAGATAGAGCTTCTCTACTCTTTTGAAAATTAAGCTTAGATTGTGTAGTATTGTCCGACGTAAAACAATTGGATGAAAATATGAAAAAACTTCTTTTAATCTCCTTAGCTGCGAGTTCAGCTTTAATGGCAGGCGGGTATAAAATACCCGAAACTTCACTCAATGCCGTAGCTTTAAGTGCTGCGAATGTTGCACACTCCAATGGGGCAGATGCAGCCTACTACAATCCAGCAAATATGGCTTTTATGAAAGATGAAGATGTCATGGAAGTCAATCTTATGTATGTCGGTCTTAGTGATATTAATTATCAAGCTACAGGCGTGGATATAAATGCTAAAAAAGAGCATTTTCTTATTCCATCGCTTCACTATGTTTCATCAGCTATAAATGGTCTTCGTTTTGGTTTAAGTCTGTTTTCTCCAGCAGGATTATCAAAAAGATGGGATGCTGCTCCAGCAGTTTATACAGCAGAAGAGTTTACTCTTCAAATAGTTGAGATAAATCCAACAGTTGCTTATTCTATAACTGATAAATTAGCAGTAGCCGTTGGGCTGAGAGCTTTATATTCTAAAGGTGTAGTTAAAAGTACATCACCAATATCTTCAAGAGACCTAGAAGGGGATGCTATAGATTTTGGGTACAACTTAGCACTTTCATACAAGCCAACTAAAGAGCTAGAGTTAGCCGTAACTTATCGCTCAAATATTGATTTAAGCGTAGAAGGTGATGCAGACTTGTCTTTCACTGATGCAACTAATGCTTTTGGTGGTGGTGCAGGTGCTATTTATACTTCTACTAGTAGTGCAACTGTCTCTGTTCCTGTCTCAGCTTTATTAAATATTGCAGTAGCATATACACTGCCAACCAAAACAACAGTAGAATTTGTTTATGAGAAAAACTATTGGAGTTCATATAGTGAACTAGATTTTAATTATGGAGCGAGTGTAAATCCTGTTACAGATTATGTATTTGGAGCATCAATAACAAAAAATTGGAAAGATACAACTGTTTACCGATTAGGGGTTACTCAGGATTTGGATAAACTCACTCTTATGGCGGGTGTTGTGATTGATGAAACACCTATACCAGATAATACGCTAAGTTTCGAGTCGCCTGATTCTGATTCTATCTCAGTATCATTCGGTGGGCGTTACCAAATAGATGAAAAGATGAATATAGGGTTAGCAGCTCTTTATTCAATGAAAGATGATAGAGACATAGCAAGTGGTGAATTGACAGACTCAAATGTATTGATAATCTCTGCTGGTTTAGAATATAAATTTTAAGGAAATTTTTGAAAACATTAATAAATTTTTTAGACACTAAAGACGTTGAGAAGTCTGAGGTTTTTGTACAACTAAAGTGCCGTAGAGAAGAGGCTGTTATACTTCAGCATTTAGCAAAAAAATATGTTGAGGGTCAAGATGATGTTTTGACTATAGATATTCTTCAAGATATTTATGGAGATAAAAAGTATGAGCCAATAAAGCATTTAAATGAGGTTAAGGTACTTTTAGAACTCGGTTGGTTGAATCAACAAAGTTTTACTCCTGTAAAAATATCTGAGGTAACGCCACTAGAGCTTTTAAATAGTGCAGTTGGCTTGTCACCATCAATGTTGAAGCTTTTACAGTATGGAACATTAGATAGTGATTTACCTGATATAAAGCCATATCTTGACCATTTAGAGTATCTTCAAGATCAGTTTTTTCGTATAGAACTTTACCAAAAAATAAGCATGATAAGACAAAATGTACATGAACACTCACTTGGCATTGACAGAACACAACACAAATTGCAACTTTTAGAAAAACGAATTGAAGAGAGAGTTACACAAACTAGTGAAAAACTTGTATTGGATAAATTTTTCAAACAAAAAAAGATGGCTTACAAAGAGCAGGTAATTTTTATAGCTCTGCTTCGTGAAGAGTATAGCGCATCAGATTCATCGTTGAGAGAGATGAATGCTCTTATTGAGTTAATCTCTCTTGATGAGTACGACAAAATCAAAAATCGCTCACTTTTAGAAGATGGTTCAAACTTAATAAGTGAGGGGATTATAGACTATGAAGAGATGTTGAACCCTTTTGGGGGGATTTCTCGTGCATTTTATATAGTTGATGACATTCTTCAAAGCATTATTCATCCACAAAAGAATAAAAAAGTCACAAGATTAAAACTCAATGCTCTGATAAATGAACAAGATATCTTTGAACTTGTAGAACCTACTACATCTTTAGATGACGTAGTCTTGGCTACTGAGACAAAAGAGACACTAAATAATCTAATGAGACAACTCGATAAAGAGGTTGTTGGAAGACTTGTAGAGTGGGGAGTAAAAGATAAAAAAAGCGGGATTGATGCCAGGATTATATTTTATGGTGCAGCAGGAACAGGTAAGACAATGACAGCTTATTCGCTTGCAAAATCATTAAAGCGCCAAGTGCTTGCTTTTGATTGTTCAAAAATTTTATCTATGTATGTTGGAGAGAGTGAAAAAAATGTCCGTAAAATATTTGATACTTTTTATGACCTTTGTGAGAAAACAAAATCAGAACCAATATTGCTGCTAAATGAAGCAGACCAATTCTTAGGAGCGCGTTCAAGCGGCACAACATCAGGTGCAGATCAGATGCATAATCAGATGCAAAACATATTTTTAGAACAGATAGAAAAGTTTAGGGGTATGCTTATAGCTACGACAAACTTGTTGGAAAATATAGATAAAGCATTCTCAAGAAGATTTAACTACAAAATAGAGTTCAAAAAACCAAGTGAGCAACAAAGAGTAGAACTTTGGAAATTAATGCTCCCTGTTAATGCTCCGTATGAGGAAAAATTTGATTTAAAAGAGTTGGCAACTTACGCTCTTACTGGCGGTCAAATAAACCTAATCATAAAAAACACTGCGTACAAAGTTGCAGTTAGAGATGAACCGCTCTTTAGATTGGAAGATTTTGTTCAAGAAATCAGACGAGAAAAAGATGCAAGCTTTGACAGTGAAAAATCTATGGGATTTTTAACTAAGTAGTTTTACAAACATAAACAGCACTTAACATGTTACTAATATACGCATTTGACCTATTTGAATTTTTTTCTGTGTAGTATATAGTAACAACCACCACT
Organism: Candidatus Sulfurimonas baltica; assembly: GCF_015265455.1. Classification (NCBI taxonomy): domain Bacteria; kingdom Pseudomonadati; phylum Campylobacterota; class Epsilonproteobacteria; order Campylobacterales; family Sulfurimonadaceae; genus Sulfurimonas; species Candidatus Sulfurimonas baltica. Next base: position 249,075 of record NZ_CP054492.1, read on the forward strand.
GTAAGTTTCATCGTTTTCTTTTATTTAATACTCTTTTTGATATACTCCAACCAACTGTTTTTTGTATAAATATTTAAAAAGCAAAAACAATAATAATATAAAGGTAGGTTATATGGAGCATATTAGTACTGCAAATCCGTATTTTGGGGTATTTGTACTTTTTCTTGTAACATTTGGTGCATTTACAGCAACAACAATCATTGCTCGTTTGGCGAGTCGTGCGCTAGCGGCTAAAGACAGCGAGAAAATTAAATTATCGGTATATGAGTGTGGACCTGAGGTTACTAGACAACCAAATAGAATTTCACCACAGTTTTACCTGTTCGCACTGCTATTTTTACTTTTTGATGTAGAGATAGTATTTATGTTTCCATGGGCAGTAGACTTTAAACTACTTGGCTGGTTTGGTTTTGCTGAGATGTTAATGTTTATATTATTGTTAACAATCGGTTTCGTATATGCATGGAAAAAAGGAGCACTTGAATGGCACAGCATAAAGTAAATTATACACAAGATGGTGGCTTGCCTGTAGCACTTACAAGTATAGATAAAATCGTAAACTGGGGTCGTTCAAACTCACTTTGGGCACTTACTTATGGTCTTGCTTGTTGTGGTATTGAGATGATGGCTTCAGGGGCATCAAGATATGACTTTGACCGTTTTGGAACAATATTTAGAGCATCTCCTCGTCAGGCAGATGTTATGATTGTTGCTGGAACTCTTACTAAAAAACACGCTGAGTTTATTAAAAGACTGTATGACCAGATGACTGAGCCTAGATGGGTAATCTCTATGGGTTCATGTGCAAATACTGGCGGTATGTTTAACACTTATGCAACTGTTCAGGGTGTTGATAGAATTATCCCAGTAGATTTATATCTTCCAGGTTGTGCGCCTCGTCCTGAAACACTTCAGTATGGCGTTATGCTATTACAGAAAAAAATCCGTGCTAATCACGCATCTAGAGCGCAAAAAGCAAAAAGGTTAATGTAATGAGAACATATACACCTAAAGATAATGTACAGAAAAAAGCTTACTATACAGATAGATTTTACGTTTCTCCACAGGTTCCAAAAAGTCCTGTAGATAGTGATGAGGTTTTCAATTCTGACTTAGAAGCTATAAAAGCGAAATTTGACGTTCTTGATGCATATATACAAGTTGGTCAAATGGTTGTTTACATTAAACCAGAAGATAATTACAAAGTTTTAGAGCTTATGAAAAATGTGCTTGAGTATACGCAGCTATCAGAGATGAGTGCTATAGACTGGCTTGCTAAAGATAACAAGTTTGAGATTTTCTACCAACTGTTAAGTATGAACAAGCGTAAACGTATTCGTATAAAAATGTTTATTGACAATGGAGAAGCTGTAAACTCTGTTGAGAAGCTTTTTAGAAGTGCTGACTGGTCAGAGCGTGAGATGTATGACATGTTTGGAATCGAAGCTAATGGACACCCGTTTATGAAAAGAATCTTAATGCCTTACGATTGGCAAGGTCATCCACTTCTGAAAACTTATCCATTGCAAGGTGATGAGTTTGCTGCTTGGTACGAAGTGGATAAAATCTACGGAAAAGAGGCACGTGAGGCGATAGGACCAGAACTTAGAGATACTGCTAAAGTAGACCGTTATGACTCTGAGAGATTTGCGCGCCTAGGACATGAAGTTCCTAAGGGGACAAAAATTACAGGTAATGAACCTAAGACAGAGCAAAACTATCAAGAAGACGGCGGAGTTTTTATGGTTAAAAAATTCGATAAAAAAGATTCGGTCGTAATTAACGACCCTCAAAGGTAAGGTGGTAAGATATGGCACAAGTAAAAAATAGATTAAATCCTTTCTTTGAGAATATCACTTTTGACAGAGAAGATAATGAGATGATATTAAACTTTGGTCCACAGCACCCTTCGGCGCACGGACAACTTCGTTTAATGCTTCACCTTCAACAAGAGCAGATAGTAAAAGCCCATCCAGACGTGGGATATCTTCACCGTGGAATGGAGAAGATGGCTGAGAATATGATTTATAATGAGTTTATGCCGACAACTGACCGTATGGATTATATTGCCTCATCTTCAAATAATTATGGTTTCGCACTTGCAGTTGAGAAACTTATAGGGTTAGAAGTTCCTAGACGTGCTAAAGTAATCCGTATGATGCTTTTGGAAATTAACCGCATCATGTCTCACTTATTTTGGTTGGCAACTACTGCGCTGGATATTGGAGCTATGACAGTTTTTCTTTTTGCATTCCGTGAGAGAGAGTACTTAATGGATATTATAGAGGGGTATTGTGGAGCGAGACTTACACATGCCTCTATCCGCATCGGTGGTGTTCCTTTAGATATTCAAGATAGCTTTATAACTCAGCTTCGTATATTTTTAGATAAGTTACCTCAAAATATAAAAGATTATGAGGACCTTCTTGACACTAACCGTATCTGGTTAATGAGAATGGAAGAGGTTGGAACTATCTCAACTGAGATGGCACTTTCATGGGGTTGTACAGGTCCAATGCTTAGAGCATCTGGTGTTGCTTGGGATATCCGTAAAGAGGAGCCATATGAGCTTTATGACGAAGTAGAGTTTAATGTTCCTTGGTCTGATAAAGGTGATAACTTTGCTCGCTACCGTATTTATATGGAAGAGATGAGAGAGTCTGCTAAGATACTTAGACAAACTATAACTATGTATCAACAATGTGTTAAAGATAATCAAACTGAGTTGATGGCTCATTCGCCAAAATACATATCAGCTTCTAAATTAGATATTATGACTCAAAACTACTCTTTAATGCAACACTTTGTGCTTGTAACACAAGGCATGAGACCTCCTGTTGGAGAGGTGTATGTAGCAACAGAATCACCAAAAGGTGAATTAGGGTTTTACATAAACTCTCAAGGTGGACCATACCCTTACAGACTGAAACTACGTGCTCCATCTTTTTGGCATACAGGAATTTTAACTGACCTATTACCTGGTCACTATATTCCGGATGTTGTTTCTATTATAGGGACTACAAATATCGTATTTGGAGAGGTTGACAGATAATGAAAAGATATGATTTAAGACATCTAAAAACTGAGTTTGAGCCTAGAATGAAAGAGATACTTGGTGAGCATAAAGCTGGCGAAGTGGCAATATTTTTATTTGAAATTGGAGATTTTTCATCAGTTCAAAAATCAGCTGATTTAGTAAAAGAGTGTGGTTATGAGTTGATGAACTCTTTAAAGTTTAACGAAGTCGACTGGACTATCGTAGTTAAAAAATAGTTAGGGATATGATGTGAGTAAAGTATATTTTTCTACTTGGAATGGAGAGCTGATAAATAATATTGGCAAACCTGAAGAAGAGTGGGAAGAATCAGCTTATAATCTGCCTGCGCAATATGACAGTCACCGTGAATCTAAAGCTTTTATTGGCTGGGATGGTGTTTCGTTATTTAATGCAGATGTAGATGTAATCCGTTTAGCAATGGAGTATGCTGCACAGTATCAAGAGTATTCTGAGGCATGTGGAAGATGTGCACCTGGTAGATGGGGTGGACGAATCTTATATGATCAACTAGACAAGATTGCTCGCGGTGAAGGTGCTGTCGCTGATTTAGACCACTTGAAAGAGATCGGTAAAAGTATGCAAATTACTTCAAAATGTGAGATTGGAAAAACAGTTCCAACTCCTATCATTGATTTGATGAAGCATTTTGAAGATGTATTTATGGACTGTATTACTAACCAAAAACCATCTAAACATTACCATGAAGAAGTTGGCTACATTGCAAAAATTACTGCACCTTGTACGGATGCCTGCCCTTCGCATGTAGATATTCCTGGGTACATAGAGGGTGTAAGAGATTTAAAGATGGGTGATTCACTAAAAGCGACTCGTCAAACTATGCCACTGGCACATGTTTGCGGTCGTGTGTGCCCTCATCCCTGTGAAGACGCGTGCAGAAGAACTAACCTTGATTCTCCAATAGCCATAATGGAGCTTAAAAGAGTCGGTGCTGATTATGAGACTGACCATGGTTTTAGTTTTTTTCATCCAATGAAGAAAAAGAAACCAATAGGTAAAAAAGTTGCTGTTGTCGGTTCTGGTCCTGCCGGTCTTACTACAGCTTATTATCTTGCTGCTGAGGGTGTTGAAGTTGATGTTTATGAAGAGCTTCCGGTTCTTGGCGGTGAGGTTACTGTCGGTGTCCCTGAATATCGTATGCCATGGGATAAGTATCTTCAAGATATTGAGTGCGTTAGAGATATGGGTGTTAATTTTATACTAAATCATAAAGTATCTGCTGATGATATGCGTAAGTTTGAGACAGAGTATGATGCAACAATGGTTGCTTCTGGCACTCGTATATCAAAAGCTGTACGTTGTAAAAATGAGAGACCTGAGATTACCGGTTATTGGGGAGCTATTGACTTCCTTGACCGTGTAAATTTATATGAAAAATTTGGGTTTACATTGACTCCAGAGCAAAAAATAGAGTATGCGATAGATGCTGATTTTGTTGATTTAACTGGTAAGACAGTTGCTTGTGTCGGCGGTGGGTTTACCTCAATGGACGTTGTCCGTTGTTCTATTCGCGCTGGCGCTAAACGTGTTATTATGCTATATCGTCGTGATGAGAAAACAATTATACGTAACACAACTTATGAAGAGTATCACGAAGCAGTTGAAGAGGGTGTTGAATTTATATTTCACTCTGCAGTTGCTGAGATGAAAGATGAAGATAATATTTTAAAATCTCTTATAATTGACAAATTTGAATTAGTTGCAGATCCAAATGGAGGTCGTCCAGAGCTAGTGCAAATAGAAGGGGCTAGTGAACTGATAGAAGTTGACTATCTAATACCGGCTGTATCTCAAAGTGCAGATTTAGACTTCTTGCCAGAGGAGTGGGATATAGAGATGACTTCATGGGCAACTATTAAAACAAACGGTAAAGATTATATGACATCTCGCAAAGGTATTTTTGCTTCTGGGGATTGTGAATATGGTCCAATGACTATTGTTAATGCTGTTGGTCAAGCTAAACGTGGAGCTTCTGTTATGCTTAGATATATTCAAACAGGTGAAATCACTCGTAGTGACGATGAGATTATGGAAGATCACCTAAGCAAACTCAAAGTCTATGATAAAAAAGAGAAAGTAACTGGATGGATGCCAGGAATTAAGCGCCAGAAGAGTGAAGTAGTCGGTGTTGATGATAGAAAATATAATAATAGAGAAGTTAACTATGGTTTCACACAAGAACAAGCAATTTCAGAAGCGGAACGCTGTATGCGATGTTACTACATCGCTATGGTAGCAACATAGCAGGTAATGTATATGAATAATTCAATTAATTTTAAAATAAACGGTACCTCTGTTGAAGCTAAGCATGGTGAATCAATCCTTCAGGTGGCTCGTCGCATGGGAGTGTATATCCCTACGATGTGTTATTTGGCAAAAACTACACCTAATGCTTCATGTAGAATGTGTGTTGTTCAAGCTAAAGGGGTAGACGGTTTTATTCTCAGCTGTAATACTCCACCTATAGATGGTGTTGAAATAACAACAGACTCAGATGAGCTATTTAAAGAGCGCCAAAATATAATGAAACTTTACAATGTTAACCATCCTCTTCAGTGTGGTGTTTGTGACAAAAGCGGAGAGTGTGATTTACAAAATAAGACATTAGAATTTGAAGTAGCAGAGCAGACATTCGCTACAAAAGACCAAAAAAGAAAACAAAAAAAATGGGGCGTTCTTAGTTATGACCCAGGTCTATGTATTATGTGTGAGAAATGTACATCTGTATGTAATGAGGTAGTTGGTTCAGAAGCGTTATATATTAAGCCAGGCGGATATAAGTCAGAAATTGACAACCACTATTCAAAATGTATTCAGTGTGGAGAGTGTATCTCTGTTTGTCCAGTTGGGGCAATGGCTAGTTCTGATTTTAAATATAAGACAAATGCTTGGGAGCTTGATAAAATACCATCAGCATGTGCACACTGTAGTAGCGCGTGTAATTTAAACTACGAAGTTAAAGATAGTAAAATTGGTTCCGTATCTGGTGATAGAGAGATATATAGAGTTACAAATGAAGATGATTATGATTCACTTTGTGGCGGCGGACGTTTTGGTTATGATTATGAAAACAGAGTTTCAGGCAAAGATACTGAGGCTTTTGAAAAAGTTTTGAAATCATTTCAAGATGCTAAATCTATTGCCTTTACTTCTATGATTACAAATGAAGAAGCATATACTCTTCAAGAACTTAAAAATAAGCATGGATACAATTTAATAAACACAGATGCAAAAGCATATCAAGAGTTTTTAAAAGCTTATAGCAGCGCTAGTGGAAACTCTCTGTATAGTGGTGATTTAACGGATGTGGCACATAGTGATTTTGTTATTACTTTAGGGTGCGCAATATCAAGAGATAACCCAATGGTTCGTTTTGCACTCTCAAAAGCTGTTAAGAGAAACAAAGCTTACGTAAGTGCTATACATCCAATCGAAGATGATACTATTCAAAATATTGTTACACAATACTTTAAACATGAAGTTGGCTCTGAAGAGGGGATTTTAGCACTGCTTTGTGAGTTGTTCGTTTCTGATGGAGCTAAAGATGAGCATAAATCTTTCTTTGACTCTATTGACCATGGTTATATTTGTGGTGAGAGCAGTATTGGTGAAGAAGAGTTTGAACTATTGGCAAAAAATAAAAATCGTAAAAAAGCTCCTATATTAGTTTTAGGAGCAGATTTGTATAACCATCCTCAAGCAGAAAATATTGCAAAAATGGCCGGTATGCTTGAGAAGTATAGTGACTTTAAGACAGTAATAATACCAAGTGACACTAATACTCTTGGTGTATCACTTATTTGTGAGCTCTCTTCACAAGATACTTTAGCTGATATAGGCTATAACACATATGGAACAGTTACAATAGGTGCGCAAGGCGATGCAGATTTAGATATGCCTGCAATGAATCAGCAAGAGGGGACATTCACTACTATTAATAAAGAAGTTGTCCCTGTTAATGCTGCAATGGCGTTTAATGGATATGAGCTTAGCGATATAGCTAAAGAGCTTGGAGTGTATTGTAAAAATGTAATTGACTTTACCCCAAAATTACCTTTGAGTAAAGGGTATAACGGCACAAAATTTGATGATTTAAAAAATTATTATCTTAATGATGGGGAACAAGTTCGTGGATATAAACTTGCTAACTCTTCAGTAGATATAGATTTTACTTTGGATGAAGTAGAAGAGATAAAAGAATTTAACGGAACTGTGATTTACAGTTGTAACCCAATTTCACAGTTTAATCTCTTTACTGACAAGGCACATCAGATTGTTGATAAAGCGGTTATTTTAGGCTCACAGCAGTTTGCAAATGCTGCAAAGATTAAGAGTGGTGATGATGTTAAGTTTACTGTTGACGGTGAAGAGCAAATTAGGCAATTTATAGTTGGCAATAAGCTAAAAGGGACAGTTGCATTTAATCCAAACTTTGATTCTATGCAAAACAGTGCATCGTATCGCTACAAGCAAGTTAAACTAGAGAGGGTACAATGAGCGAAAATATTACTATAAACATTGATGGTAAAGATATTCAAACGCAAGAGGGCGAGTATATACTCAACGCTGCTCGAGCAAACAATATCTTTATACCGGCAATATGTTATTTAACAAGATGTAGTCCAACACTAGCTTGTCGTATCTGTCTTGTAGAGGCTGATGGCAAACAAGTTTATGCTTGTAATGCTAAGTCTAAAGATGGTATGAACATTACAACTTCGACTGAAAATATTGCAAAAGAACGCCGTGCTATTATGGAAGTTTACGATGTAAACCATCCTCTTCAATGTGGTGTTTGTGATCAGTCTGGTGAGTGTGAGTTGCAAAACTATACTTTAGAGATGGGTGTAGATTCTCAAAGTTACGCTGTTAAAGATGTAGCAAGAGAATCAAAAGATTGGGGTCATTTACATTATGATCCGGCTCTTTGTATAGTTTGTGAGAGATGTGTTACAGCATGTAAAGATATGATTGGTGACAATTCGCTTAAAACTGTAGCCCGCGGTGCAGATGCATTGGATGCAGAGTATAAAGAGAGTATGCCAAAAGATGCTTATGCAATGTGGAATAAGCTTAATAAATCTGTTATTGGACTAACAAGCGGTGAAGAGATGCTTGATTGTACATCTTGTGGCGAGTGTGCTTCAGTTTGTCCTGTTGGCGCTTTAGTTGATACTCACTTTATGTATAAGTCTAACGCTTGGGAGTTAAATCAAATTCCTGCTACATGTGGACACTGTTCTGCTGGTTGTCAAATAACTTACGATGTTAAGCACACTAGTATTGAAAATGATGAAGATAAAATCTATCGTGTTATGAATGAGTGGAACTATGTTTCGCTTTGTGGCGCCGGAAGATATGGATTTGACTATCAAAACAGAGTTGAAGCTAAAGATGAGGCAGCATTTGCAAATGCAATTGAAGCTTTCAAAAAAGCTGATACTATTGAGTTTACATCTACTATAACTAACGAAGAGGCTTTTATACTTCAAAAAATAAAAGAGAAACTTGGAGTTAAGCTTGTAAATAGTGAAGCTAAATCATTCCAGACATTTTTAAATAACTATAGTGAAATTAGTGGTACTAAACTTTATGGCAATGACCTAGAAGCTACTCATAACGCAAACTTCATTATCTCTGTTGGTACAGCACTTAAGAGTGATAATCCAAATGCAAGATATGCCCTCAATAACTCAATGACTGTAAATAAAGGTGCAGGTTTATATTTTCATCCTGTAAAAGATCCAATCATAGAGGGTCTTGGCAAAAGCATTATGACGGTTCAACATGCTCCGCTTCAAGAGGAAGCAGTTTTATACCTGATTCTTGACCTTTTTGCAGATAAAGAGAAACTTCCAGCTAGTATTATTGACTATTTGGCAACATTTCATTCTGAAAAAACCATTACAATAGAAGAGACAATTAAAGAAGAAATTACTGAAATAGTAAACGTTATGAAGAAAAATGAAGAGACCGGTGAAGATGAAGAAGTAGAAGAAGAGAAGAAAAAAATGGTTCCTAAAAAAATCTCTAAAGAGGTTGTTGTTGATGATAACAGACTTTTAGAGATATTAGGCGCAGACGGTAAGTTTATGGAGAGCTTGGAGAAAAATCTAGCTAAAAAAGATAGTTTTGCTCTGATTGCCGGACCGGACCTATATACTCATCCAAACTCAAAAAATCTTGCTCGTCTTTTAGGACTAATTGAGAAGTATAGTGCATTTGAAATTACTATGATACCAACTCTTACAAATTCATTAGGTGTTGCACTTATATGTGAGCTTGATGAAACAAGCGGCTCATTAAGTGTTGGGTACAATACTAAGGGTGACTTTACTCTCTGTGCTCTTGGTGAAGGAGACTTGGATATGCCGGCTATTAATCAGCAAGAGGGGACTCTTACAAGTGTTAACAAAAGAGTAAACCCTACAAATGCTGCTGTCGGATACAATGGTTATACACTAAACGATATCGCAAACAAATTGGGTATTAAAGCGTATAATACTATTGATTATACTGCTTCTCTTCCAGTCGCATCAGGCTTTAAGGGTGTGAAATTTGACTCTTTACCAAATCATTACTCTAATGATGGAGTTGAGCATCGTGGATATCTTTTAGAGAATGTTAGTGCTAAAACAAGTTCTGATGAATCAGTAGAAAAGTTTAGTGATTCAAAACTAGAAGGTACTATAATCTATCTTGCTAATCCAGTAAGACAGTTTACAGAGTTTACAAATAAAACTACTAATCTTAATGAGATTGGCGGACTCTACATGAGTGAAGAGTTCCTAAGTAAATCTGATTTAAGTGAAGGAGACAGTGTGAGAGTTAAGAGTGAGAGTGGTGAGCTTGTTGTTAATATCGTAAGTGATAATAAAATCAGTGGTGATATTGCACTTCTACCAACGTTTGATTCTAAAATAAATTCAGAGGTTCTTCTAAACGGTTACCGTTTTGCAGTAGCTTCGATTGAAAAGGTGTAATATATGGAAACAGCATATTTAATTGAAACGGTTATAAAAATCGTTGTAATTTTACTTGTCTTTTCTGCATTAGCAGGGATAGGTACTTATTTTGAGAGAAAGATTTTAGCATTTATGCAACGTCGTTTAGGGCCAATGAATGTTGGACCATACGGACTTTTACAAGTTGCGGCAGATGGAATAAAACTTTTTACTAAAGAGGATATTGTCCCCTCTAATGTAGTTGGAAGAATATTTAAAATTGCTCCTGTTATTACAGCTGCTACCGCTTTTATGGCAGCTGCTGCAATTCCTTTCTTGCCATCATTCACACTTTTTGGATATGAAGTTCATCCAATAGTTGCTGATATTAATATTGGTATTTTATATATATTAGGGATTATGGGAGTTGGTCTTTATGGTCCTCTTCTTGGTGGTATGGCATCAGCTAATAAGTTTGCATTACTCTCAGCTGCTCGTGGTGCTGCAGTATTTATCTCTTATGAGGTTGTTACAGGTTTGTCAATATTGGCTCCTATTATGTTAGTTGGCTCACTTTCACTGATTGATTTTAATGAGTATCAAGCTGGTGGATTTACAGATTGGATTGTATGGTCTCAACCTGTTGCATTTATTTTATTTTGGATTGCTGCATTTGCTGAAACTGGTCGTACGCCATTTCATCTTATAGCAAATGATCATGAAATTATTGATGGTTTCGGTACAGAATACTCTGGTATGAGATGGGGACTTTTCTTTATTGGTGAGTATGCAAATATGTTCTTTATCTCTTTTGTAATACCTCTACTCTTCTTAGGTGGATATGGTGATGGAAGTCTATTAGGTGCTTTAGGTTTACTTGGTAAAATGGCATTTTTCTTCTTCTTTTTCTTATGGACAAGAGCTGCATGGCCAGATGTTAGACCAGATCAATTGATGTGGTTATGTTGGAAAGTTCTAATGCCGATAGCAGTGCTAAATATCTTAATCACTGCAATTGTGATGATGTAAGGGGTGATGATGAATAATGAACAATTTAACGACAGAGATGTCAGTAACGGATATTTCTTAGTAGATATAGAAGATTATCCTACCACTGGTTGGGATAAGTTTAAAAGAACACTTAAAAGAAGTCTTAGAGGCGAGCTTTTTGTTGGTCTTTGGGTTGTATTGCGTGAGATGATAAGATTTGACATACATACAATAAAATACCCTGAAGAGAAGATGCCAATTGGTCCAAGATATCGTGCAGTGCATGAGATGAAAAGACTTTGGGAGTCTGAGGCAGAGAGATGTATCGGTTGTGGGCTTTGTGAAAAAATCTGTATTTCTAACTGTATTAAAATGGATACTAAAATTGATGAAAATTCTCGTAAAGAGGTTTCTGAATATAGTATTAATCTTGGAAGATGTATTTTTTGTGGTTATTGTGCTGAAGTGTGTCCAGAACTTGCAATTACGCACGGTGGAGAGTATGAAAATGCTAGTGATCAAAGAGAGCACTTTGTAATGTATGAAGATATGTTAACTCCAATAGATAAGATGAAGGCTGGAAAACAGCTGGAGTTCGAAGGTTTTGGTGCGATTACACCACATGAAGATGAGCGTGTTAAAAAAACACCTCTATCATATTAAGGAGTTAGGTTATGTTTGAAGCAATTGCATTTTATCTGTTTGCATTTTTAACAATTTCTATGTTTTATATTACAGTAACAACGTCACAGGCGCTATATGCCCTTACAGCATTGGCAGCAGGGATGATTTTTATATCAGCATTTTTCTTTATATTAGGTGCTGACTTTTTAGGTGCGATTCAAATCGTTGTTTATTCAGGTGCTGTGATGGCTCTTTATGCATTTGGTATGATGTTCTTTGATACTACCAGAGAGATAAAAGAGAAAAACGGTAACAAGTATATTGTTGTAGGATTAAGTATCATATCTGCAATATTGGTTGTTGCTATTTTTGCCGGTCCTATCGTAAGTGATAACATTACTGCTCTTTATCCAATGACTCCAGGTGCAGGAAATACTCAAGAGGTAGGTATGGTTTTGTTTACTAAGTATCTTGTCCCTTTTGAAGTTGCCGCCGTAATGCTACTTGTTGCAATGGTTGCAGGTATTGTTCTTGCCGGTAAAAAAATGGATCTTTCTTTGACTCTTATGGATGAAGATGATATTAGAAAAATGAGAGAAGAAAAAAATAAAAAGGTGCTTTCATGATGGAAATTGGACTAAACCATTATCTTGTTCTTTCAACAATTTTATTTGCTATAGGACTAGTTGGTGTAATGAGAAGAAAAAATCTGCTTATGTTGTTTTTTGCAACAGAGATACTTCTTAACTCTGTAAATATATCTTTTGCTGCGATTTCACATTTTTACGGTGACTTAACAGGACAGATGTTTGCATTTTTCGTAATAGCTATTGCTGCTTCAGAAGTAGCTGTTGGGCTTGGTCTGCTAATTGTATGGCATAAAAAACATAACAATATTGACTTAGACCAAATGTCAATGATGAGAGGATAACAGATGGAATTATTTTTATATACTGCACTGTTTTCGCCACTAGTTGGTTCTTTGTTTGCAGCACTATTTGGTGCATCTCCTAGGACAAAAATAGCTGGTATCGTTCCAAGTATTTTGCTTGGTGTTTCTCTGCTGAGCAGTACAATCCTTCTTGTTTTGGTACTTTCAACTGGTCATACACTACATGTAGAGATGATGACTTGGATGGCAACCGGAGACTTATATATTCCTTTTGGATTTGTAGTTGATCAAGTATCTGTTACAATGATGATGGTTGTAACGCTAGTTTCAACTGTTGTACATGTATATGCAGTTGGTTATATGGATCACGATGCAGGTTTTAACCGTTTCTTTGCTTGGTTGTCTGCATTTGTTTTTTCAATGCTTGTTCTTGTTATGAGTGATAACTTTGCTGGTCTTTTTATTGGTTGGGAAGGTGTTGGTCTTTGTTCATGGGGTCTTATCGGTTTTTGGTATAAAAAAGAGTCTGCAACATGGGCTGCTAATGAAGCGTTCATTATGAACCGTATTGCTGACCTTGGAATGCTTATTGGTATTTTCTTAGTTTATTGGAATACAGGTACACTTCAGTATGATGAAGCATTCGCTGCTATGCCTTCTTTAGAGAGCGATGTTTTAACTTGGATGGGTATATTTTTGTTTATCGGTGCTATGGGTAAATCAGCTCAGTTTCCACTACATACATGGCTCGCAGATGCGATGGAAGGTCCTACTCCAGTTTCTGCACTAATTCACGCTGCTACTATGGTTACAGCCGGTGTTTATCTTGTAGTTCGTGCTAATCCGTTGTATGATTTAATTCCACATGTAGGGTTGTTTATAGCATCTCTTGGTGCTTTTGTTGCAATTTTTGCAGCATCAATGGCTCTTGTGAATCGTGACATTAAACGTGTTATTGCTTACTCAACTCTTTCTCAGCTTGGATATATGTTTGTTGCAGCAGGACTAGGTGCATACTGGGTTGCATTATTTCACCTTATGGCACACGCATTCTTTAAAGCATTACTATTTCTTGGTGCTGGTAATGTTATGCACGCTATGGATAGTGAACTTGATCCATTTAAAATGGGTGGACTTGGCAAGAAGATGAAGGCTAGTATGATTATGATGACACTAGCATCAGTTGCTCTTGCTGGTATATATCCATTTGCTGGTTTCTTTTCAAAAGATTTAATCCTAGAGGTTGGTTTTGTTGAACATCACTATATCATCTATACAGTGCTACTATTAACTGCTGGTTTAACTGCATTTTATTCATTTAGAATTATTGCTTTAATTTTCCATGGTGAAGAGAGATATAAACTATTTGGTTTTCATCCGCATGAAGCATACAAGTTTATGCTCGTTGCTATGAGCCCACTTTTAATTCTTGCAATTATTGCAGGTTCGTTTAAAATGACATACTTTGAGATGGTTACATATGTACTTCCAGCTACAGAGTATCATGTTCATTCACAATTGACATATTGGATTATGACTATTGGTACACAACTTTTTGTTATTGCTGCAATTCTTTTTGCATATAAAAAATATACATCAAGAGATATAAAAGTACCTGATGGAACTTCTAAAATGGAAAAAAGTTTTGCATATAAACTTTTATTCAATCAATACTATATCCCTTATGCTTATGAAGAGTATATTGTTAAGCCATACAGAGAGTTGTCTGATGCATGTTGGACAAAGATTGATGAAAAAGTTGTTGACGCAAGTGTTGATGGAATAGCACATATGTTCTATTCAACTGGTGAAAACACAAGAGCAATGCAGAGTGGTAATCTATCAACTATGCTTAAATGGATGGTAGCAGGAACTGTTGTCTTGCTATCGTTAGCTGTAGTTTTTGGACTTGCAGTTAGATATTCTGGTGAAATCAAAACGATTTTATCAGGTTTAGGAGCTTAATATATGTTAGATCATATCTTATCGATTTTAATTTTCTTCCCGGCACTAGCAGCTGTGCTTGGATTCGTTGTTCATAAAGACAGTATGCGTTCATACGGTGTAGCAGTAGCTACAGTGGAGTTTGCGCTATCTCTATGGCTTTGGTTTGCTTTTGATTCAAATGTTTCTGGCATGCAGTTTATGGAGCAGGTAGCTCTTGTTCCAGCATTTGGAATTAACTATATTGTCGGTGTAGATGGTATATCACTATTTATTATTATATTAGCGTCATTTTTTACTATGATTGGGATTGCTTCGTTAACGGATACTAAAGATGTAAAAAATATGATAATCACACTTTTGTTTTTACATATGACAATGATAGGTGTATTTGTTGCTCTTGATGCTATTGTGTTTTATGTATTCTGGGAACTTTCACTAGTACCAATGTTATATATCATTGGTGCATGGGGTGGACCAAGAAGAATTTACGCTTCTGTTAAATTTTTCTTATATACATTTACAGGTTCACTTGTAATGCTAGTTGGTATGCTGTTTATGGCTTATTTTTACTATCAAGCAACAGGTCAATGGAGTTTTGCAATTCTTGATTGGTACCGTCTAATATTGCCTGAATCATTCCAGCTTTGGTTATTTGTAGCATTTTTCTTTGGTTTTGCAATCAAGGTTCCAATGTTTCCATTCCATACTTGGTTACCATACGCTCACGGTCAAGCACCAACTATTGGTTCTGTAATACTTGCGGCAATTTTACTGAAAATGGGTACATATGCTTTTATCCGTTTTTCGCTGCCACTTTTTCCAGATGCGTCAGTTTACTTCATGTACCCAATTGCAGTATTGGCAATTATTATGATTATCTACACTGCGATGGTAGCATACGCACAAAAAGATATTAAGCAGGTTGTTGCATACTCATCTGTATCTCATATGGGTGTAATTATCCTCGGTACATTTGCACTTAATGTTGAGGGAATTACAGGTTCAGTATTTTTAATGATTGCTCACGGTGTTGTCTCTGGTGCTCTGTTCTTGCTTGTAGGTGTTATTTATGACAGACGTCATACAAAACTTATGAGTGAATTTGGTGGACTTGCAGCAGTTATGCCTAGATATGCGACAATTTTTGGAATAATGATGATGGCTTCAGTTGGTATGCCGCTTACAATTAACTTTGTAGGTGAGTTTTTAAGTCTTATTGGTTTTTATCAGCAGTCTCATATCTTAACACTTTTAGCAGGTGTAGCAATAATCGTAGGAGCTATCTACATGCTAGCAGCTTACAAAAAGATGTTCTTTGGTGAAGTTACAAAAGAGGAAAATAGAAATCTCCCAGATGTAAACAAAAGAGAGCTAATAGCATTAATTCCTTTAGTTGCGATAACTATATGGCTAGGTATTTATCCTAAACCGCTCTTAGAGCCTATCAATAATTCAGTAGAAGCAGTTGTTCAGTTAATGCATGAAAAATCTACAACTGAGGAAGCAAAAAATAGAATACCAAATCTTAATATTCTAATTAATAAGACTTCTGTAAAGGAGGCACACTAATGTTATCACCAGTAAATATTTCAATGGAGTCACTAAACTTAATGACTTTAGCACCAATGCTAATTCCAATAGTTGGTGCTCTTTTAATCTTAGTAATAGATCTGTTTAAAAGCGGACAAGATAAATCTTTATATGTAATGATAAGTTTACTTGTATTGGGAATTGATTTTGCTGCACTGTTAGATTCAGCAGGTATATTTGCCCAAAACGGTACAGTTATGGGTGTTTTTGATGTAATGCTTATAGATGGTTTGGCAATTTTGTCGCAGTTCATTATCGTTGCAGCATCAATGCTTTTTATCCCATTGGCACTAACACATAAGAGATTCCATGAGTTCTCATACCCTGAATTCTTTGCATTATTCTTATTTATGATAGCAGGCTTCCAGTTTATGGTAGCAACTGATAATTTAATATTAATCTTTGTAGGGTTGGAGACAGCTTCTTTAGCACTGTACACTTTGATTGCTATGCATAACCGCGATAAATCATTTGAGGCTGCTGTTAAGTACTTTACAATGGGTGCTTTAGCTGCAGGTTTCTTTAGTTTTGGTTCTATGGTGTTTTATGCACTTACAGGCTCAGTGGAGATAAATCAGATAGCAAGTGTTCTTTCTGCAAACAACTATGCTGATATAGGCTTTGTTCTTATTGGAGTTGTATTCCTTTTAGCATCGTTTGGTTTTAAACTTTCTATGGTCCCTTTTCATACTTGGACTCCAGATGTTTATGAGGGTTCTTCAGCTGCACTAGCTGGATACATGTCAATTGTTCCAAAAATAGCTGCATTTGTTGTTGCCATGAGACTATTTGAGTTTTTAATTCATAGTGGGATAGTTTGGTTAGAAGTGATTTTATATATTGGTGTAGTTCTTACTATGACTATGGCAAATATATGGGCACTTGTTCAAACTGATGTAAAAAGAATGCTTGCATATAGTTCAATCTCACATGCAGGTTTTGTTATGGCAGCAATTTTAATAGGTACTACACAATCAAACAGTGCTCTATTTTTATACTGGATTTTATTTAGTTTCACAAACTTAGGATCTTTTTCTATGTTGTGGATAAGCAGACAGAAAAATCTTCCAGCTCATCAGCAATCAGACCATAGTTATGACAAATTTGCCGGGATGGTTAAAACATCACCAATGGCTGCATCTATTATGGCTCTGTTTATGTTAAGTTTAGCCGGTCTTCCTCCCTTCGCTCTATTTTGGGGTAAGTTATATATGATTAGTTCAGCGATTACAGGAGGCTATACAGTATTAGCACTTATTATGGCACTTAACTCTGCTATAGCCGGTTACTACTACCTAAAACTTATAGTATATATGTTTATGAGAGAACCGGTGGTAGGTAATGATGGACATGTATATGTGTCTAATGCAACACTTCCACTTAAAACTATTATCGGTTTTGCAGCAATAGGAACTATATTTGCTTTTTTATTGCTAAACCCACTCTTAGAGTTTGTTACATCATTCGTATACAATAGCGGATATTAATAAATTTCTCTGCATTTATGCTAATGTCAACCAATAATAATATGGTTTGGCTTTAGTGTCAAGGTTGGTGCAACCTAGCGAAGCAATAGCTTAACTAGGTGTTGTAAAAATTAATAATAGGGATAGAAATTTGTTAAAAACCTTGCTCTTAGCCCTGTCGCTGCTACTCCTATTTACTCAACCTATTTTTTCACTTGAAATATCTCTTCAAGGTGCAAAAGAGAATCATCAGGATTTCTCAACACTTCATTTAAGAGATGAAGATAAATTTTTATGCCAAGATATGAAAAATGATTTTGATGAAATTGTTAAAATAGTTTGCGCATTTTCAAAATCCCCATCTCAAAAGTTAAAAAAGATACAAAACAATTTTTTTGAGATAACTACTGAAGTAAAGAATAAAACTTTTTTTTTAATAATAAAACCATATGAAAGAATGAAACTTGTCCCAATAGTATTTGACTTAACTAAAGATGATACTGTTTTTAGTTCCAATGTAAAACTCTCAAATCACTGGATGGTTATCGGCTATAGAAATGAATTACCTTTTATAAAGAAAAACGCTGAATTGGATGTATCTATAAATTTTCCATTTACATTTGCAGAAGATAAATTTCCATATGTAGGAAGTTTAGATATGCAAGGAAACCCCGTACATGTAGAAAGAGTCGGGGATGTTTCCCAGTATATAAAAATTAAAAAACTTTATGATGACAAGGAGTATGAGTTTACCTTGGAACTTATTGACGAAGTTATAAAAGAGTATCCAAATTCACTATTCACAGCTGAATTACTGTTTTACAAGATGAAAGCATATTCTAAACTGATGTTGTACGACGAGTTGATAGATGTTGCAAAAGCCTATCTTAAAGAGTATTCTTCAGATGAAAATATTGCTGAAGTCCTCTCGATGGCTGCTAAATCTTACTATAAAATAGGTTTGGGAACCGATGCTGATTACTTTTTTGACCGGCTTTTCACTGAACATGACAATACGGTTTATGCTCAGTGGGGATACATATATAAGGGTGAGATGTTGGATTCGTCCGGCAGTGCTACTCAAGCCAGATTGTTATTTAAAAAAGCATTAGAACAAACTTCTGATATAGATGTAGCTTCAACTGCTGCATACAGATTAGCGCAAAATTTTATATTATCAGGTGATATCAAAGAGGCATCTGTATATGCAGATAAAGTGGCAAAAGCTAAGCCTAGCTACTTTATTGAATCAATTCCAGAATCAATAGATATGATGTATGATTTCGTAGACAGCGAAGATTATAATACAGGAGCATCTATAGCACAAGCCCTCTTTAAGAGCCTAGAAGATACTCATGAGGAGTATGAGACACTCCTGAAGAATAGAGGAGTATGGCTTAGTAAAACAAAAAATAAAAAAGAATCACTTGAAGCCTTGAATCTATACCTAAAGCTATTCCCTGATGGTCTTTATGAACAAGAAGTAAAAGTTGCTAAAGATGGTCTATTTTTTGATGTAAGTGATGATAATGTAACAACAAAATTAACAAATTATGAGAAGCTTATTAATGAATACAGCGGGGACAGCATAGGGAACAAAGCTATATATGAAAAAGCTAAACTCCTTATTCAAAATTCTAAATTCAGAGATGCTCTCGGTTTAGAGGAAAAACTTCTCAAGCTAGACACTGAAGAGTATAAAGATGTTGGAAATATGATTAAATCGTCTGCAATAGGTACCATGAAACAGGCATTAGAGGTAAAAGAGTGTGGCAGTGTATTGGAGATAGCATCAAAATATAAAATTGAACTATCAGATGAATGGGATGATGGGATATATGAGTGTGCCATGAAAGGTGCTGATTATGAACTTGCTAAAAAGATGGCAGACAAGAATTTAAAATCAAAAGATTTAGATGAGAGAAAGAAGTGGTTATATAGATATATTAAAATTGATTTTGCTACTGGAAATTACAGTAATGTTATAGAAGCTTCAAAAGATTTAATAACCCTAATAGAGGATAAAAAAAATTCAGACTACAAAGATGTTTATAGGTACTTATTTGACACATACTCTAGATTAGAAAACAGTACAAAGATGATAGACACTATGGCAGAGATAGAAAAAGTTTATGGATTGGATTATTTAGATATCGAGAGATATGTATCGTTGATATCAGCTGGAAGTCAAAAAAAAGATAGTAATTTAGTAATATTATATGGCGAAAAGGTTATGAAAATACAAACAATTTCTAATTCAAACGCTCAGAGTCCTTTTGTTGAGTTTGCACTTTACGAGGCATATTCAAAAAAAGAAAATTACAATAGAGCACTAGAAGTCATAAAATCACTAGACAATATTGAGTTAAAAAAGAACACAAGAGCAAGACAAAAATATCTTTTAGGCAGTATATACAGTAAGTTGTGGAGAGATGATGATGCAAAGGCAGCTTATCAAGACTCCATAAATGCAGACAAAGAGTCATCTTGGGCTAAATTAGCCAAAGCTGCTCAGGAGATTTGAGAAAGTATAATCTCCTCTAGCTCTTCAAGTGGAGCGCTGACAATGCCTTTAAACTGAGTGCGATTGAAAGTCTGCTGTCTCTTTGCCAACTGTGCCGTATGGGTTGATATATTATCAAGCATAACCTCTTTTGTAACTTTGCCGTCAAGGTACTCTAAAACTTCAACTATCCCTATAGAATTCATAGCATGTGGCGCTCTTGTATACTTTTTCTCCAAAGCGCAAACTTCATCTATTAAGCCAAGCTCTAACATCTTAGATGTTCTTTTAGAGATTCGCTCTCGTAAAACAGCTCTATCTACATCTATATTGTAAATATTCAAGTTTTCTATAGTCGGTTTTGGTGAATTTTGTCTAAACCACTCTGAAGGTGTTAAAGTAGAAGCTTCATAAATAAGCATCGCCTTTTCAATTCTATAGCTGTCATTAGGAGAAATATCACTCATATATGGAGCATCCAAGTCATATAAAAACCCATAACACTCTTTTAGATTTTTCAGTTTTAACTCTACATGCAGTTTTGTTTCATTACTAATATCAGGTAATTTTGAGAGCCCCTCAAGAAGCGATTTCAGATAAAAAGATGTTCCGCCAACAATAATAAGATTTTTATTTTCACCTCTACATGTAGAGAGTATCTTTTTGTACAAATCAATGAAAATGTCAACACTGAAGTACTCATCAGGATTAAGTAAATTTATACCAAAATGTTTCACAGAGTTTAGTTCGGCAGATGAAGGTTTTGCTGAGACTATATCAATCTCTTTATATATACTTAGTGAGTCGATAGATAATATGTGGGCATTTATCTTTTTGGCTATATTTATAGCCAGATCGCTCTTTCCAGATGCTGTTGGACCAATAATGGCAAGTTGTTTCATATTATAGAATATCTATTAAAATTATTGCCCAGGTTACAGTAAAGACAAAGATGCTTAAAAAAACGATAGTGCTTCCAACATCTTTTGCTCGACCGGCCATATGATTATGCTCAAGCGTTACTAAATCAACGACTCTCTCAATAGCACTGTTTGTAGCCTCTGCCAAAAGCATCCCCATTAGTGATATAAACATCAAAGCTTTATAAACCAAAGTGGTTTCTATGAATATAATAACTGGCAATAAAATCAGAGCAAGTATGAGCTCAATTTTAAATGATGTCTCCGTCTGTATTAAATCTTTTAGTCCGTTTAGAGCATACGTTGTGTTTTTAAAAAAATTATACTTCGGTTGATTCCTCAATTCTCTATTCCTATTAGTTATATTATGTAAACGATTATAATATAATTTAGTTTAATAATCATACACATTTAAACCTAGTTTAGGTAAAATAAGCAAAAATACGTCAAGGTGAAATTTGCAAAGATATATTAATAAAATTAAAGATTTTAACGAACTGGTAATGTTTGAGCACTCTATATTTTCACTTCCATTTATATTTATCGCTATGATTGTTGCGGCAGATGGTTGGTTTGGTTTTACGCTGCTCATTTTAGGTGCTTTTGCAGCTATTAGTGCGAGAAATTTTGCAATGGGTCTTAACAGGTTTGCAGATAGAGATATAGACGCACAAAATCCAAGGACATCATCTCGTCCAAATGTTGATGGACGATTAGATGCTCCAAGCATTATGGTTTTTACTCTTGTAAATGCTTTTGTCTTTGTTGGGGTTGCTTATATTATAAATCCATTAGCATTTTATCTTAGTTTCCCAATACTCTTAATTCTTGGTTCTTACTCTTACTTTAAACGCTTCTCATCTCTAGCTCATATAGTTTTAGGTATATCTCTTGGACTTGCACCAATAGCCGGTGTAGTTGCAGTTCTTGCAGAGATTACACCTTGGTCTGTAATGCTTAGTTTAGGTGTTATATTTTGGGTTGCAGGGTTTGATCTGCTTTATTCACTGCAGGATATGGAGTTTGACAGACAGAATAATCTTCACTCTATTCCATCAAAATATGGCTCAGAAGCGACACTTCTGCTTTCAGCATTTTTTCATATACTGACAGTAGTTTTTTGGGCGCTGTTTGCTTGGATGGCAGAGCTTGGTATATTTGCATTTTTTGCAGTAATGTTAGGTGCGGTTATGCTTGGATATGAACACTATTTGGTGAGAAAAGATTTTACTAAAATAGATCGTGCATTTTTCACAGTCAATGGTTATCTTGGGATTGCATTTTTTATTTTAATTGTTTTTGATAAGGTTCTATAATGAATATCCGTCTAGTCAATGCTCCAATTAGTTTAACATTTAGTGAAGCAGAGATAGATAATGAGGGGTATTTAAGAGAGTATCAGCAGTTGAGCGAGAGTGATGATGATCCAGTAAGTCAATGGCTTAAACTCGCGCGTGCAAAAGGTGAGAGTTCAGATACAGACCCGGTTTTGCTAAATCTTATGGTAGAGTTGCATAGAAAAATAGACTCACTTGAGAAGTTTTTAAAAAATGAAGAGCCAAAAAGATTGTCATTAACGGATGAGGTGGCAATTGAGTCTATTGGTTTTGAGCATTTTAAACTCAAAGAAGATATTTTAGAAGAAGGGAAAGAATATTATGGCAGAGTTGAGATGCCAGTTCACCCAAAAAGAGATGTGCCTATATTTTTTACCGCTATTGATAAATCACTTGCTAAAATTAGTAAAATTCATGATAGAGATGAAAAAGAGTGGGGCGCTTACCTGACTGCAAGAGAGAGAGTTTTGATCCGTGAAGCGAAAGAGAACAAGAGATGAACTTAAACATAGAGTATATTAGCATTGAGTATCTTGTAGTCGCAATGGCGGCTATGATTTTATATCTTATTTACTATGTTTTTACAAAAGATTCCCAGTACAGTAAAAATATACGCTCTGTTGCGACTGTGGCCGAGGAGCTAAATAGAGAAATCTTCTATTTGAAAAAAAAACTTAGCGAAACACAAAAAAATATTACAAAAAATACCAGCCGAATGAGCGATGATGATATCTACCAAGAGGTTGAGAGAACAGTATATGATATGGTGAAACCTATCTCTTTGGGCTTGAAGAGATTGGAAGAGAGTGTTCAAAGCATTGATGAGCATATAGAATCCAGAATCGCATCTTTAGAGAACGGCGTAAAACAAATCTCTATCCCTACCTCTATTCATGGTAATGATGATGAAAAAATTATTTTACTTTTCAAGCAGGGTGTCACTCTTGAGACAATATCAAAAGAGTTGCATATATCTAAAGCAGAAGTTGAGTTTGTTCTAAAAATCAACAAAATCAAGTAATGTTTTATGGCAGATAGAAAACTATTCGCTCTCGTCTGCGCACTTATAGGGATTAGTATTATATTGACTTACACCCTCTCTGCATATACAACTATTCTTTTTGAGGTTAATGAATTTCACTTTGCTGTAAGACAGGCACTTTTTGGATTTATAAGTATATTTACAATATGGTTGCTTGCTCAGGGCGATCCAGATAAGCTTTTAGCCCCAATAGGCTTTACCCTTTTTATAGGCTCAGCTATACTTATGATAGCAATGCCGTTTCTGCCAGACTTTTTAGTTTCAGCAGTTGGGGGAGCAAAACGGTGGATAAAGTTTTTTGGATTCTCTATAGCACCTGTGGAGTTTTTCAAAATCGGATTTGTATATTTTTTATCATGGAGCTTTTCAAGAAAGTTAGGACACCATGGTGGAATGGGGATAAAACAGGAGTATATACGGTTTGCTCCATATGGAGTAGTCTTTATCGGTGCTATGTTTGTTATAGCATTTGTACAAAATGACTTAGGTCAGGTTGTTGTACTTGGATTGACGCTTCTTTTTTTACTTATGTTTGCCGGAAGCAGTTTTAGATTTTTCTTGACTCTTCTCTTAGGAGCACTTATGTTCTTCTTGTTTTTCATTTTTACGGCTGAACATAGAATTCTTCGTATCAAATCTTGGTGGGCTTTGGCGCAAAACAGTGTATTGGAACTTTTACCAGATGCAATAGCAAAGCAGTTAAGAGTTCCTACGGAAGTTGAACCTTATCAAATCGGACACTCACTAAATGCAATTCATAATGGAGGCATATTTGGAACAGGTGTTTCAAACGGTACATTTAAGTTAGGCTTTTTGTCAGAGGTACATACAGACTTTGTTTTAGCAGGATTAGCAGAGGAGTTTGGGTTTGTTGGTGTCTTGTTGGTGGTGTTTATATTTATGTGGATGATTCAAAGAATCTTTAAAATTGCAAATAGATCAGATGACTCGACTATATATCTGTTTAGTTTGGGTGTTGGGTTGCTTTTATCATTTGCCTTTTTGGTAAATGCCTACGGGATTAGCGGTATTACGCCTATTAAAGGAATCTCAGTCCCTTTTTTAAGTTACGGCGGATCTTCTATTTTAGCGGCTTCTTTTGGTGTAGGAATGGTTTTGATGGCATCTAAAAAAGCGAAAATGAATTAATATATGTGGAAATTAAAATGAAATTATGCATTACCGGTGGTGGAACAGGTGGACATCTGATGATAGCTCAAGCTTTGGTAGAAGCTGCTGTCAAAGACGGACATGAGGTTGTTTTTATAGGCTCAAAACGTGGGCAGGATAGAAAGTATTTTGAGCATCACAGCTCATTTTCGCATGTGTATTTTTTGGACACCTCAGGTGTTGTAAATAAAAAAGGTTTAGAAAAAATAAAAGCACTTTTTAAAATTTTTTTAGCATTTTTTAAATCAAGAAAACTACTAAAACAGCACAATATTGTGGCAACATACAGTGTGGGAGGGTTTTCTGCCGCTCCTGCTTCTTTTGCCTCTTTGAGTAAGTTCATTCCGCTTTTTATACATGAACAAAATGCAGTTGAGGGGAGGCTAAATTCACTTTTAAAGCCATTTGCTAAAAGGTTTATATCTGCATATGACAATAACTCTCCTATTTCAGGTTACCCGATTAAAGATGAATTTTTTAAACATGCAAGAGTCAGAGAGTCTCTAAGGAGTATCATTTTTTTAGGCGGCTCAAACGGTGCAAAGGCTATAAATGATTTAGCTTTAAGCGTAGCAAAACATCTAAAAAAGTTAAATATAAAAATAATTCACCAAGCCGGTGAGGCTGATTATGAGAGGGTGAAAAATAAGTATGAATCTCTACATGTAGAGGTTGAACTTTATGCTTTTACAAAGGAGATGGATAAGTTAATATCTAGTGCCGATTTGGCTGTTAGCCGTGCAGGTGCGAGCACACTTTGGGAATTAACTGCTAATGGTTGTCCAGCTTTGTTTGTCCCATACCCATACGCAGCAGGCGACCATCAGTACCACAATGCTCAGTTTATAGTAGAGAACAACCTTGGATGGTGTGAGAGGGAGAGTGAAGATTTAAGAGTAAAACTGCTCTCTATATTAGATGAAGAGCTTGAGAGTAAAAGTAAAGCTCTATTGGAGTACTCATCCAAAGATGTCGCTTCTAAGATGATAAAAGATGTTGTCAAGGTGTTAAATGCTTAGAGAATTAGCAGAAAGTTTAGTAGATTTAATTTTTGACTGGGGTTATTTGGGAATATTTTTGCTAATGGCTGTTGAGAGTTCATTTATACCTTTTCCTAGTGAGATAGTGCTTGTTCCTGCCGGATATTTAGCCTCAAAAGGTGAGATGAGTATTAGTCTTATAATGGCCAGTGCTTTGGGAGGCTCTATGGTTGGCGCATTTATAAACTACTATCTTGCTCTTACACTAGGGAGAAAGCTTTTACGTAAATATGGGAAGTATTTTTTCATAAATGAGAATGCCATAGAGAAGATGGATACTTTTTTTGTAAAACATGGACATATATCCACTTTTACAGGAAGACTTATACCCGGTATTCGTCAGTTAATCTCTATCCCGGCAGGGCTCTCTCGAATGAACTTGGCCTCTTTTTCTGCTTACACTGCACTTGGGGCTGGTATTTGGGCTTTGATACTTGTAATGCTCGGGTATTTTATAGGAGAAAATCAAGAATTAATTAACAATTATTTAAAACAAATTATTATTGTTATTTTAATTACCTTGGTTTTATTGATTTATTGGTATTATAGTGTTCAAAAAAGAAAGAAGGTTTAATTAATGAGTAATCTAGAATATATGTTCCATCCTGGTTTTTTCGGCACACGGGCTCCATTTTTTATGGACTTAGTAACTCTTATTGTTGCACTTTTGCCTTTTTTGGTGGCAGGGGCAATTGCTCTGGCAAGAAATAAACACTATAAAGCACACTCATATGTTCAAATATTTATATTTGCTTTTTCAGTGATTGTAGTCTCATATTTCGAATATGGAGTAAGACTAAGCGGTGGCTTTAATGCCTTTATGGAGGAGAGTTCAGTCGCTCATAATTACGCATTTATAGTTTTGGTTTTTCATATAGCAGTTGCAGTTATAACACTGATAATATGGGGAACAACTATTTTTATGGCTAAGAAACAGGTGCAATTAAAAAAGCACAAAAAAGCGGGTCTTATTACATTTGTAGGGGTCATAGCGACTTCACTAACAGGGATATGGGTTTATTTTTTAATGTTTGTATATTAAGATTTAGGGGATAAGATGAAGTACACTGTAAAATTTAGAGTATGGCACTGGCTCAATGCCATAGTAGTTATCGGTTTATTAGGTACTGTTTTTTTAAGAAAAACATTTCTTTCATGGAGAACTAACTCTGAAATTTTAATGACTCAGCTCTCAGAGATGGGATTAGAGATAACAGCAGAACAAGCAAAGATATTAGCAAAAGCTGTTCGCGCAGGGATGTGGGAGTGGCATATTATATTTGGCTATGCTCTTGCATTTTTAATAATTTACCGAATACTCCTCTTTTTTAAAGACTCAAGTGTTACTGAGAGTTTTGCTTCGTTAACCCTTCATAAAAAAGCTGTTAAAATTTCATACTATGTGATTTATGCGACACTTATTTTTATGGCACTTAGTGGTTTGTCAATACACTTTTATAAAGAGCTACAGATGAGTAAAGAGCTTGCAGGAAGTATCAAAGATATTCATGAGATTGTTTTTTATGTTGTTATGATTTTTGTGCCACTTCATATCGCAGGTGTAATAATTGCAGATACTACAGACGAAAACGGAATTGTCTCAACTATGATAAATGGAAAAAAAGCAGTTTAAACTAAGGAATATATATGATAAAAATAGATGACAAAGCACCAGAATTTTGTCTTCCAAACCAAGATGATGTTGAGATATGTTTTAGAGATTTAAAAGGGAAGTGGATTGTTTTGTACTTTTATCCAAAGGACAATACTCCTGGATGTACAACGGAGGCTTGTGAGTTTACAGATGCGCTCCCTGACTTTAATGACCTTAATGCGATTGTATTGGGAGTAAGTGCCGATACAACTAAGAAGCATCGCCAGTTTATAGAAAAGCATGAGATAGATGTAACACTTTTAAGTGATGAAGATACTTCTATGATGCAAGAGTATGGCGTTTGGCAGATGAAAAAAAATTATGGCAAAGAGTATATGGGGATTGTTCGCACTACTTTTATTATAGACCCAGATGGAGTTGTAAAAGCCGTGTTTGAAAAAGTAAGAGTTAAAGAGCATGTGCAAAAAGTTAAGAGTGAACTGGAGAGTTTGCAGGGTTAATATATTTGAGATCCTGAATCAAGTTCAGGATGACGTTTTTGTTTGACTATTCCGTCAGTTGGGCTTGAAAATTCCGTCATTCTGGGCTTGACCCAGAATCTAGTTTAGTATCTATATCTGAGATAAAAGCGGATATCTTGCGCTTTGTCTACAACTTGAGAGGCCATAGCACTGTTTGTAGGGATGTCAGAAATTCTCATTGAATTTCCTGAAGTGCTTCCAAAAAATCCATTACTTCCAGAGTAGTCATAATCTATATATGTATAACGAAGTTGTAAAGACAATATATCTTCTATAAGATACTCTGTAAAATATGCCTCATATGCATTACCGCGGGTTGCAACTTTTGAACCTATATTTGTATCTTCAGCGTAAGTTATACTTCTCCAGTATTTGCTACCGTGGTTAAATTCAAGACCCCATCTTCCGCTCTCTGTAAGAAGTGAAGGGAATTGTGTCCCTATCCAGTAAGATGTACCAGTCTCTTTATCAGTAGAGCCCAACATGCCATGTCCATCTTTAGGGTCCGTAACAGTAGCAGCAAGACTTACAAAAAATGTAGAATCATCTAAAAAGTTGCTCCACTCGTTCCCAATCCCCTTGGCAGTAAAATTGATGCTGGCGCTATGCAAACCGCCTACTGTATCGAAGCCAGCAGTTTGGTCATTAGGGTTGACTGCATCAATTAGATTGTTTGCATAGTAGTATTGGGTTGCTACAGAATACTGTTTGTTGTCAAAAGGGACAAATATCAATCCAGCCAAATCTATATTTGTGTTATCACTACTAACTTCAGCATAAGGAGTAGATGAAAATTTCGGAGCAGCATTACTCATCCCACGACCTGCACAAAACTTGACATATGTACCTGTATTTTTATTTATAACAAATTTTGAACTTAGTCCATCAAACTCAACATTGATAGCATGTCCTAGAGGAGAAGAAGCTTTATCATCATCTCTTAGGTTTATAAGATGGCCGTTTGTTGATGGTCTGCGACCAATACTTATTGTCCATGGTATATCAAGACCCATAAACTCTGTGTTTCTGTAAAAGAAGTAAGCAGATCGGACTCTCAGTTTGTCATCATACGCATTTTCATTTGCTATCCAGTCGAAACCTTCAAATGAATTTGAAGCAGGAACTGAGGCACCTGAACGCTCCCCGAAAGCTTTGTTGTAAGCAAATTGAGCAGAGAAACTTAGATTGTTTGTTGCCTTATATGCGGTATTTATCCAAAGTCTGTTTGTCATAAAAGCATTGTTTTTAGCCTCACTACCATCAGCCATTGTGTAGTTCATGTTCTCAATTGCGAATCTGTAATCAACTTTAAATTTAAGATGAGAACCAGATGTACTTCTGTTTAGTTGTGAAACAGCCTCTTCAAGCTCATATATCCTGTCTTCATTAGTCGCAATCTCTTCTCCATCATCCTCTTCTTTGTCTTCTGCGACTGCCACTGTTTCATCTTCTGTAGATGTTACACTTGAAGCTACCTCTTCTTGTTCTTCTTCATCGGTCTTAGTAGAAGATTTGCTAGACTTTAAAGCAGAAAGCTCTCTTTTGAGCTGATTCATCTCTTTTTCCATTGCTTCAAATCGCTCATACATTGACTGTGCGCTTAAGTTTGTACTTAAGAGTGCAGCAGCAGCTAAAGATAGTAGTAGAGGCCTATTCATATTGATCCTTTTTATGCAAAAAAACATAGTCAGTAATATAACTGTTTTTTATAATTTATGCATAACTATACCAAGATTATATAAATTTTATTTTAAATAGTGCTATTTATATAGGTAAATACTAATATGCGACATATGCTGTTACTTAAAATTGATAAAACAATATAAAAGCAAAACTTAAATATATTTTGAGTATAATTCGCGGATTTTCTTTACTACATGTAGCTAAAGAAACATTAACAGGTATGTATCAAAAGTCAGTGTAACTCGTTTTATTAGATGAGTATTACCCGATATTGCCAAAGCTAACTGATAAAACTCTAGCTCAAAAGAGCTCTTAAAGGACCTTAAATGGTAACTATGAAAGACCTATTAGAATGTGGTGTACACTTCGGACACCAAACTCGTCGTTGGAATCCAAAAATGAAAAAGTATATTTTTGGTGTACGTAAAAATATCTATATTATAGATTTACAAAAAACTCTTCGTTATTTCCGTAACACTTACCAAATCGTTGTTGATGTAGCAGCTGAAGGTAAAACAGTTTTATTTGTTGGTACTAAAAAACAAGCTCGTAACTCTGTAAGAGATGCAGCAATCGCTTGTGGTATGCCGTATGTTGATAACAGATGGTTAGGTGGTATGCTTACTAACTTCCCAACTATTCAAAAATCTATCCGTAAACTTGACATTATTTCAGAGATGCAAGAAAATGGTCAAATTGATCTTTTAACTAAAAAAGAAGCTTTAATGCTTTCTCGTCAAAAAGAGAAGTTAGAGTCATATTTCGGTGGTATCCGTGGTATGAAAAAACTTCCAGATATGCTTTTTGTTCTTGATGCGGTTAAAGAGCATATTGCTGTTTTAGAAGCTCGTTGTTTAGGTATTCCAGTTGTTGCTCCACTTGACACTAACTGTGACCCGGATTTAATCACTTATGGAATTCCTGGTAATGATGATGCAATTCGTTCAATTCAACTTTTTTGTCGTGAAATGACTGAAGCAATCAACGAAGGTAAAGCTCTTAGAGATGCGCCAGTTGAAGAAGAGCAAACTGAAGAAGTAGCTGAAACTGAAGAAGCTCCAGTAGCAACAGAGGAAGTATAATTATGGCAGATATTACAGCAGCAATGGTAAGAGAGTTGCGTTCAGCAACTGACGCGCCAATGATGGATTGTAAAAAAGTTTTAGTTGAAGCTGATGGAGACATGGCAAAAGCAACTGAGCTTTTAAAAGAACGTGGTATCGCTAAAGTAGCTAAAAAAGCAGACAGAGTTGCTGCTGAGGGTCTTACTGGCTATAAAATTGCTGATGATTTTTCAAAAGCTACTGTAGTTGAAATTAACTCTGAAACTGACTTCGTTGCTCAAAATGAAGGTTTTCAAAATCTAGTTAAAACTACAACAGAAGAGATTTACAATAATCAACCTGCTGATGTTGCTGCATTAATGGCTTCTTCTTTTGGAGAAACTTTTACAGCTGCTGTTAGTAAAATCGGTGAGAAGATAGAAGTTCGCCGTTTTACTACACTTACAGCTGATGCAACTACGGCGCTTAACGGTTATATTCACTCGAACAACCGTATAGCTGTTATAGTATCAGCTAAGTGTGATAGTGAAAAAACTGCAGAGGGTATGAGAGCTATGCTTAAGCAAGTTGCTATGCATGCATCTGCGATGAAACCAACTACACTATCTTATAAAGATTTTGATGCTGAGTATGTTGCATCTGAGACTGTAGGTAGAATCGAAGTTATCAAAAAAGAGAACGAAGAACTATCTCGTCTTAAAAAACCTCTTAAAAATGTACCTCAGTACATTTCTATGAGTCAATTGACTAAAGAAGTTTTGGCTCAAGCTGAAGCTGATATAAAAGAGACATTAAAGGCTCAAGGAAAACCAGAACAAATCTGGGATAGAATTGTTCCTGGCTCTTTAGCTCGTTTTATCGATGATAACACGACTTTAGACAAAGAGCAAGCTCTTCTAGATCAAACTTATGTTCTAGATGACAGCAAAACAGTTGCACAAGCTGTTGAAGCTGCTGCTGCTGCACTTGGTGGTACTGCAACTATTACTGAATTTGTTCGCCTTGAAGTAGGTGAAGGAATTGAGAAAGTTGTTGGCGACTTCGCTGCAGAAGTTGCTGCGCAAATGGGTTAAGGATTTTCCTTACCCGTTTAACTACTACTAAATTTACATACTTCTAGATATTCATACTTAAATTACTCATATCAATTCTTTTTCAAATCAAGGCAATAAATAAGTTTTTTTAGTTTATAATTCCTCATACTAAAAGGTCTTAAAATATGAATTATAATTTTTATCTACCATTAGCCGTAATATTAACTTTAACTGTTGCTATACCTTTCTTGTTTCATTTAAGCCGTTATATTGGTGAAAAATCTAAGCAAGGTAATTCAATCAATCAAACGTATGAGAGTGGAATCAAAAAAACATATAAAGATAGTTTTGAGAGATTCAATATAAAGTATTATCTTGTTGCCATTATATTTGTGATTTTTGATGTGGAGATACTCTTTATGTTTCCATGGGCTGTAACATTGAGAGAGACTGGTCTTTTAGGTCTTTTTGAGATGTTTACATTTATGGCTCTACTTCTTGCCGGACTTATTTACATCTATAAAAAAGGTGCTTTGAGATGGAGTTAAATAATCCAAATCTTCCAAGCGACACTGTTATAGTAACAAAGTTGGATGAGGCTATTGGCTGGGCAAGAGAGTCGTCACTATGGCCTATGATTTTTGGAACTGCATGTTGCGCAATTGAGTTTATGAGTGTAGCTGCTAGCAAGTATGATATCTCCCGTTTTGGTGCAGAGGTTGTGCGTTTTTCACCGCGACAGGCTGATCTGATGATAGTTGCAGGGACTATTACATATAAGCAAGCCCCGATACTTAAACAGATTTATGACCAAATGAGTGAGCCAAAATGGGTTGTAAGTATGGGAGCATGTGCATGTAGTGGCGGTTTTTATGACAACTACTGTACTTTGCAGGGAATTGACGAGATTATCCCGGTAGATATGTATGTTGGTGGCTGTCCTCCAAGACCTGAAGCTCTTCTTGATGCACTTCTTTGCATACAAAAAGATTTGAGAACCAATAAATACAATCCTGACAGACATAAAGATTTTAAAGGTTTGCTTGATGAGTCATGAATACATAACTGTTGCACCTTCAGAGCTTCACTCTGTTATATACAACAGATATAAAGAGGGTTTTAATTATCTATTAGACATTACGGCGATAGATTACACTGAACATATAGACTCTCATGATGAAGATTATGCAGTAGTTTATATTATTCGCCATAAAGATTTTAAGCTACATGTAGTTATTAAAACATATTTGCCAACTCTTGAGATAGATACAATTACAGATATTTTTAGTGGTGCAAACTGGCTTGAAAGAGAAGTTTATGATCAGTACGGCATTAAATTTATCAACCATCCAAACCTTAGACGAGTTCTAAATCATAAAGAGTTTGTTGGGCATCCCCTAAGAAAATCCTACCCTATAACTAAGGGTCAGCTTCTTTATGAGGTAGATGATTTAATTGATGAGATGAACAATAGACTACTTAGTAAAGAGGTTGTCTGCTCATTAGAAGATGGTTCCTTTAGTGATTGTAACAAAGATTTAATGTTTCTAAACCTTGGACCATCTCACCCAGCTAGTCATGGAACAATTAGAACTTATGTTGCTCTTGATGGAGAGACTATTGAAGCAGCAGTATCAGAGATTGGTTATCTGCACCGCGGGTTTGAGAAGAGTTGTGAGAACCACACTTATAACCAGATAGTTCCGTATACAGACAGACTTAACTACTGTTCAGCTATTAGCAATAACATCGCTTTTGTGAAAACAGTTGAAGATATGCTCGGTGTTACTCTAAGCGAGCGGGCTCAGGCAATCAGAGTAATGCTTTTAGAACTTTCCCGCATTGAGGACCATGTTGTTTGTTTAGCAGCTGTTTTGGTAGATATGGGCGGACTTACAAACTACTGGTACATGTACAATCCTAGAGAAGATATTTATGACTTACTCTCTAAGCTGACTGGAGCGAGACTGACAAACTCTTTTATGAGAGTTGGTGGCATGGCAAATGACTTGTATGATGGTTTTGAAGAAGAATTAAAAGAGGTTATAAAAAAAGTCCAGTATGGTGTCCAAGAGACATTGGCTCTTATAAAGCACAATAGAATCTTTCATGACAGAACACAAAATGTTGGTGTGATAAATGCGCAAGATGCTATCAATGCTTCTATGACCGGTCCAAATTTACGTGCATCTGGAGTCTCATTTGATATGCGTAAAGATACACCCTATTATGGTTATGAGAAGTATGAGTTTGATGTTATAGTCGGAAGCGTAGGCGATGTATATGACAGAGTTATGGTTCGCTTTGGAGAGATAGATGAGAGCATTAAGATTATTGATCAAGTTATGCAAAACTTACCTGATGGTGAGGTGAATATAAAAGATGCTTCTATAACTCTGCCGTCAAAAGAGGCTGTTTACACCACTATTGAGGGTGCTATGAATCAGTTTAAACTCACTTATGAGGGTGTAAAAGTACCCTCTAAAGAGTATTACGGTTCAATCGAAGCAACCAATGGAGAACTTGGCTTTTTTATAGTTAGTGATGGTAGCGGAACGCCATATAAGGTAAAAGTAAAAGCTCCATCTTTTACAGCCATGAGTGCATACCCTCAAATGGTTGAAGGTTCACAACTTGCAGATGCTATTTTAACACTTGGTAGTCTAAATATTATTGCAGGAGAGATGGATAGATGAGTTTTTCATATAACATCCAAAACAGTTCAAAAATAGAGCTTTTAAAAAAACGTTATCCTGATAATAGAGCTTTAATACTTCCCCTCTTATGGTTGGCGCAAAAACAGGAGTCATACATTCGAGAAGATGCAATGGAGCATATTTCTGAAATTGTGCAATTGCCATATATGAATATTTACAGTGTTGCAACTTTTTACTCAATGTTTAGGCTTGAAAAAACCAAGAAGCGAATCGTTGAGGTTTGCAGAACACTCTCATGTGAGTTAAATGGAAGTGAAGATATTAAAAAACATTTAGATGATAACTATAGTGATAATTTTGAGATTATAGAAGTTGAGTGTATGGGTGCATGTTCAGGTGCTCCAATGTGTACACTTGATGGAAAATACATAGAAAATTTGACACCGCAGATGATTGATGAGGTTTTAAATGCAAACTAAGATAGTAAGTAAAAATTTTGAAATACCACTCTCTCATACTATTGATGTGGCACTTGAGAATGGGCGTTATTCATCTTTAGAGGCAACTTTTTCAAAAAAGCCCCAAGAGATAATAGATATTATCAAGCAGAGTAATCTTCGAGGCAAAGGTGGCGGTGGTGCACCAGCAGGGGGAAAATGGCAGTTGGCATCTGACTACGAAGGTACAAAGTATCTTGTAGTAAACGCTGATGAGAGTGAGCCGGGAACATTTAAAGACAGACGCATCCTTTCATTGGACCCACATCTGTTAATTGAGGGAATTATTGCTACATGTTATGCAATTGGCTCTCACACTTCATATATATATGTTAGAGGTGAGTATGAAGAGTTTAGCGATATTACGCAAAGTGCAATAGATGAAGCTTATGAGAGAAATTTTTTAGGAAGCAACGCGAAATACCGAGTTGATATCACTATTCATCGTGGTGCAGGGGCATATATCTGCGGTGAAAAATCTGCTCTTTTAGAGTCTCTTGAAGGAAAACGTGGTCATCCAAGACTAAAGCCAAAATCTCCAGAACCGGAATTTTATTTTGGTTCGCCGACACTTGTAAACAATGTTGAGACAATCGCATCAGTCCCTTTTATTGTAAAAAATGGAGCAGATGCTTACAGAGCTTACGGGACTGAACAGTCTCCAGGAACTCTCCTTTTTGCAATAAGCGGAAACGTAAACAGACCTGGTGTTTATGAGGCTGAATTTGGTGTAAGCATGATTGATTACATACAAAAACTTGGCGGTGGTGTAAAAAACGGCAAAAAGCTAAAAGCTGTAATTCCAGGCGGTGCTTCAACTCCAATACTTCCGGCAGATATGGTCGAGAGTGCAAGACTCGATTATGAGAGTCTGCGCGGTCTTGGTTCATCACTTGGTACTGGAGGCATGATAGTTTTAGATGAAGATGCTTCTATGGTTAAAGCTCTGAAAAATCTACTTAGATTTTATCACCATGAGTCATGTGGGCAGTGTACACCTTGCAGAGAAGGTACTTCTTGGGTTGATAAAATTATGAATAAGTTTGTAGAAAAACGTGCTACAAAAGAGGATTTGCAAATTTTAAAGTCTGTTAGTAAAACTATGAACGGAAAAACGATATGTGTGTTTGCACCGGCAGCCAGTGGTGTAATCGACGGCTTTTTAAAACACTTTGAGAGTGAATTTTTGGAGTGTATAAAATGAAAATCATAGTTAATGATATTCCAATAGAGTGTGCAGAAGGCGATTTATTAATGGATGTGTTGCTTGACAACAACATTAAAATCCCTCATTTTTGTTACCATCAGGATTTGGGTGCTGATGGTAACTGCAGAATGTGCATGGTTGAGATAAAAGGGCAAAAACGTCCTCAAATTGCATGTGACACCTTTGTAACAGAGAATCTTGAAGTCTCAACAATCAGCGAAAAAATCAATGAGGTTAAGCGCTCTATATTAGAGCTTGAACTTCTGAACCATCCGGTTGACTGCCCTATATGTGACCAAGCAGGAGAGTGTAAACTTCAAGACTATTATATGGATTTTGGTCTCTATGAGAGTCATCTAAGTACGCCTAAAACAAAAAAAGGCAAAGCAATTGATCTTGGATGCAATGTTATCCTTGATCAAGAGAGATGTGTTTTGTGCACAAGATGTATCCGCTTTACAACAAATATTACAAAAAGTGGTGAGCTTGGGATTATTGGACGCGGAGACAATGCTAGAGTTGCAGTAGCGCCAGGACATGAACTAGATAATGACTATGCTATGAATGTTGCAGAGCTATGTCCTGTTGGAGCACTGACATCAAAAAATTTTAGATTTAAACAGCGTGTATGGTTTTTAGACTCTACAAAGAGTGTTTGTCACGGCTGTTCACGCGGGTGTAATATTCATATAGACTATAATGAAACAAAATATTCAGCTGAGAAGGTTCACCGCTTTCGCTCAAGAAGAAACAGAGATATAAACCAATCTTTTTTATGTGATTATGGAAGACTAAGTTACCAAGAGTTAAATAAGGAGTTTACTGGTGAAGTCTCACACGTAGAAGATTTAAAAGAGCTACTTAAAGTTGATAAAAAAATTGCACTTGTCTCACCATCTATGAGTCTTCAACAGCTCTCTGCTGTAAAAGAGTTCTGTAGAAATAATAACGTAGAGCTTTTTTCTCTGCCATATATTGATGAGAGTTTTGGCGATGATTGGCTAAAAACTAACGATATGAGTGCAAACTTTGCAGGGGTAAAAGAGCTTGGTATAAACAGCAGTGAGGAAGAGTTTAATGCCTCTTTACAAGAGTCACATGTAGTTATTAACTTTGACCATAAACTTCTCAGAGATAGAGTCTTGAAAAATAAAAAAGTAGTCCATTTTACAACTTCAAATATTGAGACAAACTATGAGCTTGTTTTTGCAATTGCCAATTTTGCCCATGACAGTGGGACAATAATTAACTGCGATATGATAAAACAGGACTTTTATGCAACAAAGTACGAAAGTGTTCACCCTAGACTAGTAGAACTTTTACAGGAGCTAAGATGAATACGGTTTTAATCTTACTCCCTCTTGTTTTGACTATTTTATTCTCACTTGCAACTGTCCCTATTTTGGTATGGATGGAGAGACGTATCGCCGCTTTGATTCAAGATAGACTCGGACCTAACAGATGTCACATAAACGGAATTAGACTAGGCGGGATTATCCAATCAGTTGCAGATATGATGAAGCTTGTCTTTAAAGAGGAGTTTTTACCTTCTCATATAAAGAATAAGTTTTATTATCTGGTTGCTCCCTCTCTTGCTTTTATGAGCGCGTTTTTAACTTTTATGGTTATCCCGTATGCAGATAATATTACAATTAATGAGAAAACATACTACATGCAGGCATTGCCGACAGATTTAGGTGTTCTTTGGTTTTTGGCATTTGCTGGTCTTGGTGTATACGGAATTATTTTAGGTGGTTGGGCAAGCCACAATAAGTACGCAATGTTAGGTTCAATGAGAGCTACTGCACAGGTTATAGGATATGAAGTTGCGATGGGTTTATCGTTGGTCTCAATGCTAATCACCTATGGAACAATAAGTTTAAATGAGATGGTTACCTACCAGTCACAAAGCTTTTTTATTATCCCGGCATGGGGAATCGTTATTCAACCTATCGCTACTATTATTTTTATAATAACTGCTTTTGCAGAAACAAACAGAGCACCGTTTGATGCAGCAGAGGGAGAGAGTGAGATTGTAGCCGGTTACCATACCGAGTACGGCGCTATGAAATTTGGTCTTTATTTTGTTGCTGAGTATATTGCTATGGCGGCATCTGGTGCATTGATAGTTACTATTTTCCTTGGGGGTTATCAGCTTCCATATCTAAACACAAATGATCTAATAAACAATTTTGAGCTGGTTTTATGGCTGATAATTGCTTTTGCTGCTGTTACCTCTATAATATTTTTTAAATGGATGAAAAAGCACAATATATTTGAAATGCCAGGCTTAGATGAGAAAAAAGTATATGCAACTTTAATTATTGGATTTACAGCTTTTGCAATAGTGGTAATGTCTTATTACGCTCTTGGGTTTAGCGAGGGGAGCAGTGTCGGTGTTATGATTTTACAGTTTGCCATCTTTACGGTGAAGCTTTTCTTTTTACATTTTGTATTTATCTGGGTTAGATGGACTCTGCCTCGCTTTAGATACGATCAAACTCAAAAACTAGGGTGGAACATATTGCTTCCTCTATCTTTGGTGAATATATTTATAACAGCTATTGTTGTGGTGGGGGTAAATTATGGGAGTTAAAGTCGTAGAGCGTCATGGAAACACTTTTAAAGAAAAACTGTATCTCCCCGCAATATTTTCGGGTATGCGCTCAACACTTAAGCATTTTACAAAAAATTTAAGTGATGCATCAAATATACCTACAATATGTTATCCGGAGGAGAAGCCGACAGATATCACCCCTCGTTACAGAGGTGTGCATAGACTTACTCATAGAAAAGAGGATGACTCAATTGCCTGTGTTGCCTGCTTTATGTGTGCAACCGCTTGTCCTGCAAATTGTATAGAGATAGTAGCGACCCCTAGAGAAGATGGTATTGATGAGAAGATGCCGGCTATTTTTAATATTGACTTACTAGAGTGTGTATTTTGCGGCTACTGCGTGGAAGCTTGTCCATGTGACGCAATAAGAATGGATAGCGGAATATACTCGGTAATAGGTGAACTCAGAGAAGATTTTATTTACAATAAAGCAAAACTTCTGAGCATTAAAGGTATATCAAAAGAGGAGTACAGTCTTGGAAAATGAGATAATATTTACAATACTGGCACTAGTAGCAATAGTTAGTTCTATAGTTATGATAAGTGCACATAGACCGATTGATTCTGCACTTAGTTTTATTGTAACGCTTGTCAGTATTGCGGCACTATTTGCACTGGTCAATGCAACATTTTTATTTGTTGTGCAAATAATAATATACGCAGGTGCAATTTTATCTTTGATACTTTTTATCATAATGTTTTTAAATATAAAAGATGCAAACTTACCTGATGAGAAACATAAAAACAAGTGGTTAATGGGAACATCTCTGATAGTTGCACCATTTTCGTACATATTAATAGATTTGATTATGAGAAGTGACATAGCCGTAAACGGTATAGCAGCTGAAAATTTTGGAACAATTAAAGATGTTGGATTG
This sequence comes from Candidatus Sulfurimonas baltica, assembly GCF_015265455.1. Taxonomy (NCBI): domain Bacteria; kingdom Pseudomonadati; phylum Campylobacterota; class Epsilonproteobacteria; order Campylobacterales; family Sulfurimonadaceae; genus Sulfurimonas; species Candidatus Sulfurimonas baltica. The sequence goes on from NZ_CP054492.1 coordinate 288,389, forward strand.
ACACTCTTTAGTAAATGGATACTCCCTTTTGAGTTAGTATCTATTCTTCTGCTTGTTGCCCTTGTCGGTTCAGTAACTCTGTCGAAAAAGGAAGATTGATGTTAAAAGCATATATGGTACTCTCAATCATACTCTTTTCAATAGGAGTCGTCGGTCTTGTAAGCAGACGAAATATTATTGTAATGTACATGTCGGTGGAACTTCTACTAAATGCGGTGAATCTCTCCTTGATAGCTATTAGCGCAGATTTAGCGGACTCTTCAGCTCAAGTAATCTCTCTTGTGATTATCGCTATAGCGGCATCTGAAGCTGCACTTTTTATGTCCTTGTTTGTTGTCCTTTTTAGAAATAGAGCCTCTCTTGATGCAAACCTGTTTGATATGTTAGGGAGTAAAAAATGAGTGATAATATGTTACTAAACACTCTGCTTTTAGCACCTTTTGTAAGTGCATTTCTGATTTTTATAATTAATATTTCATCTCTACATGTAAAGCAGTATGTTTATACATTTTTAGCTCTCGCAGGTTCGGGTGTAAGCGCTTTTATTGCTTTGTATATAAGTTATTACAGTTACTTTGAAAAGAAACTTTTTACTTCACACCTTTTCACTTGGCTGGATATTGGTGATTTCTCTGTTGAGGTGGCTCTAAGAGCAGATTCACTTGGCGCTTTTATGGTTTTGTTTGTTGCACCAGTTAGTTTTTTAATTCATGTTTATGCAACTGGATATATGGACAAAGATAAAAGCTATGGTAGATTTTTTGCCTACTTTAATATATTTATATTTTTTATGTTTTTGCTAGTCCTTGGGGACAATCCGATTATTATGTTCATCGGTTGGGAAGGGGTAGGACTCACCTCTTACGCTCTGATTGGTTTTTATTTTGAAGATATTAAAAACACCTATGCAGGCAATAAAGCTTTTATAGTAAACAGAATAGGGGACTTTGGGTTACTTAGCGCCTTGATGTTGTTGTTTGTAGAGATAGGAAGTAAAGGATTTACATTTGAATCTATCTTTTTAAATATTGCTACAATTGAGCCATCTATGCTGACTCTTATAGCATTCTTGCTTTTTGTGGGAGCTATGGGTAAATCTGCTCAAGTACCTCTTTTTGTTTGGCTGCCTGATGCGATGGCTGGACCAACACCCGTTTCAGCATTGATTCATGCCGCGACTATGGTAACAGCCGGTGTTTATATGGTTGCCCGTTTTGCACCTGTGTATAATATAGCAGTTGATGTCTCTCTCTTTATATCCTACATAGGAGCTATTAGTGCACTTTTTGCAGCAATTGTAGCAATAAGACAATATGACATAAAAAAGATTCTTGCATACTCAACAATGAGCCAGTTAGGTTTTATGTTTATGGCACTTGGAGTAGGGGCTTACTCAACGGCACTTTTTCATATGTTCACTCATGCTTTTTTCAAAGCACTACTGTTTATGGGTGCTGGAGCTATTATCGTTGCCTTTCACCACAAGCAAGACATAAGAGAACTTCGCGGAATTCGAGAGAGTGCGCCGATGATATTTATAATGATGATGATTGGTACGCTTACCATAAGTGCTATTCCACCACTATCTGCATTTTTCTCTAAAGATGCAATTATAAGCTCTTTATATGCAAGCGGACATGTAGATATATTGTTTATAGCTCTAACAGCTTCTCTTTTAACTGTTTTTTATATGTTTAGAATGATATTTGTTCTCTTTTTTAGTAAAAGTAAACTTTTAGGAGATAAAAGCAGTGCTTCTATGATTTACCCTATGGTTGCTTTAGCACTTCTCTCTATAGTTACTGGTTTGCTTAATTTACCTGAAGTTTTCGGCGGGAATTCAAACATCTCAAAGTGGCTACATGTAGAGGACAAAGTTTTTATTATAGCCCACTCTACAGAGTATATTTTAATGTCAGTTAATACTCTGCTTATTTTAGGGGTTATTTTTTATACATATAAAAAATATGCATATACAAATGCTATAGAACTTGAGAATGACAAGGGTATTATTGCAAATAAATTTTATATTGATGAGATAAATAATATTATGATTGTTAAACCTATTTACTACATATCAAGCTTTTTAGATAAAAACATCAGTAATATTCTTATTGATAACAGTATTAATTTTATGGCGCTCTTTTATGCAAAAGCAGGAAGATTCTTCTCTTATATAGAAAATGGAAATATCCGTTTTTATGCACTCTATATGATGATAGGGGCAATGCTGGGGACAGTTTATCTATATATTCTTTTAAGGGTTGCTATATGAGTACTTTAAGCATAATAATATTTTTACCCATTATAGCAGCACTGTTTTTATTTTTTACACGACCAAGTATTGCAATTGTTAAAACAGTATATATGATTGTAACGCTGAGTGTCTTGTATTTGGCAGTTGGATTATATATTGATTTTGATCCTGCTAAATCAATGCAGTTTATTGAATATCACCCTTGGATATCAGAGTACGGAATCAACTACCATGTGGGAGTTGATGGAGTTTCTCTGGGTATAGTTATGATGAATGCCATTATAATGCCGCTAGTCACTCTTGCTCTGCATAAACTTAGGGATAAAAACGGGTATTGGATTAACCTGCTGTTTGTTCAAGGTGGTATTATGGGGGCGGTTCTTTCACTTGACTTAATGCTCTTTTACCTATTCTGGGAGTTAATGTTGTTGCCAATCTTCTTTATGCTCGGACTCTTCGGCTACGCTAAGAAGAACTATGTAGCGATGAAGTTTAACATGTATACAATCTTTGGCTCACTTATGATGTTAATTGCCATTTTATATATTGCAGTTCAATACAAAGAGCAGTTCGGTTCATACTCTTTTGATTTAGATGAACTTAAAAAATTGACTCTCTCAACAAGAGAATCACTACTTGTATTTAGTGGCTTTATGCTCGCATTTGCAATCAAAATTCCGATTTTTCCATTTCACACCTGGCTTAGCGACACATACAGAAGTGCACCAACAGGGATAGTTATTGTTATGTCAGCGCTTATGGCGAAACTCGGTGTTTACGCTATTTGGAGATTTTTATTTACTTTATTTAATGAAACATCACATGCAGTGGCACCGTTTTTTATCGGTATTGGACTTTTCGGGCTAATATATTTTGGATTTTCTGCTATGACTCAAACGCATATAAAAAGGATGTTTGCATTTTCATCAGCCTCGCATTTGTCACTGATTGTTGTCGGGTTTTTTATATATGATGTGTATGGACTTATCGGCTCATCGTACCTTATCGTAGCTCACGCTCTCTCATCTGCAGCTCTTTTTTTGATGGTTGGTATTATGTTTGAGAGAACAAGGGCGTATAGAATAGATGATCTTGGTGGTATAGCCAGAGTAGCACCTAAATTTGCACTATTATTCGTATTTTTTTCTCTTAGTATTGTTGGCGTTCCTTTTACAGCCGGTTTTGTTGCTGAGGTTTTAATTATCCTAGGAGCGTTTAAGTACAATATATACATAGGATTATTGACGACGACTACAATTTTAATTGCAATGTTGTTTATGTTTAAAACTGTAAGCAAAGTTTTATATGGTGAGCTAAGTGAGGCGACAAAAGATTTTAAAGATTTACGCCTGCATGAGCTTGTTGCCCTTGTTCCGTTGGCGCTGCTTATTTTAGCGATGGGGATTTTTCCGAACTATTTTATTAAAAAGATTGAGCCTACGGCTGAGTCTTACTCACAAAAGATTGGGGTGATATATAATGACTAATGAGTTTATTGCATTGGCCGTTCCGGCACTACTTCTGTTTAGTGCTATTTTTATTTTGCTTTTTGGGCTTAGTTCGTACTATACAAAAGCTAGAGGTTATTATATAACCCTCGCAACTCTTTTTGTAACTTTGCTTATTTCAGCTAATGCTTTAAGTGAAAAACACTCTGTAGATTTACTTCCTGAGCTTTTCAACTCAATGGTAGTTTATGATACTTTCAGCGCTACGTTTATATCGTTGTTTTTATTTGGTGGTTTTTTGACTTTGGCAATAGCAAAGTCATTTATTTATAATACAACGTATTTCACTTTTGAGTCATTTGTTCTACTTCTTTTTTCACTGTTTGGGATGGTAGTCCTTAGCATGTCAAATGAGCTTCTAACTGCCTTTATCTCCCTTGAAATAGCTTCTATGTCTGTTTATATCCTAGTAGGTCTAAACAGAAACTCTTTAAAAGCTTCGGAAGCATTTTTTAAATACCTCCTTTTAGGCTCGTTTGCAGCCTCTTTTTATCTGCTAGGAATGATGCTTATCTATGCGCAGGCAAAAAGTACAAATCTGGAGGTAATTGCTGAGTACATGTTGAGAACAGACTTAAATTCACAGCTTTTAGTTATCGCCGGCGGTCTGCTTATTATGATTACAATTTTATTTAAAATAGCAGCAGTCCCTTTTGGTGCGTGGGTAATAGACGTTTATGAAGGTGCTTCACTCCCTATAACAGCTTATATGGCAGGTATATTTAAAATTGCAGTTTTCGCTTTTGCCCTTAGACTGTTTTTAGGAAGCTATATATCTTTGAGTGATTTATATGCTCCTTTAATTTTGGGAGCGTCAGTTGTTACAATGTTTGGCGGTTCAATTTTAGCTGTTATACAAACAAGTGTTAAAAAAATGTTGGCAGCTTCATCAGTTGTTCATAGCGGATATATACTAATAGCATTTGCCGCTGCCGGCTCAGGAACAGTTAGCTCTTCAAGTGCTATTTTGTTTTATCTCTTTGCATATTTCATCAGTGCCATAGGAGCATTCGGAGTTTTAAGCTACATCAGCAGAGGAAGCGAAAAAGTTATTAACTTTGATGACTTGAACGGACTAGCTGCGACCAATCCTATTATTGCGGCATCTCTTACAGTTTTTTTACTCTCTCTTGCAGGTTTTCCATCTACCATAGGATTTATCGGTAAGTTTTATATATTTACTTCAGCTATTGAGTCAGGGTACACGCCATTTGCTATTTTTGGTGCAGTAACCGCATTTATCTCTATTTACTACTATTTTAAAGTAATTGTTCACATGTACTTTGAAGATAGTATTCATGAAAAAATAGATTATGGGCATAAGCTCTCATTCTCTTTTATAATTGTCTGTAGTGTGATAATTTTATGGGGAGGAGTGGGGACAACACTGCTGTTTAACATACCAGGGATAGATGAACTAAACCAATTAAGTAAATATGCTATAGAGTCCCTTTACTTGGAATAAATCTGTTAATAAATTCATTATTCCGTGCTTGACACGGAATCTAGTTTAAAAGTTATTTGAAAATTATTTTAGATGTAACTTTTAAAACTACATTTTTCTCTATTTTATCCTCTATTAAATTTTTTATTACTTGCAAATCTTTATTTGTAATCGCATCTGTTGAGAGTACCTCAAGGTCAATCAAAACTGAATCGTCTTGTGTCTGTATATGTAAAATATTGAGCTCTATTTTTGTATTACTCAGCTCCATATATCTGAAGGCTTCAATCTTTTTATAATAATCATTCTTTTCAACCATATGAATAAAAGAGATTAGAAGTGGAATAGCTATAATAAACATCATGACAGATGTGTAAATTATCCCTTTTTGTGCTCTTTTTATGGGTGCATAACCAAGCACAACAAATGTCATAGCCGCACTTAAAGTTATACCAACAAGGTTTGTTATAAAAAGTAAAAAAGAGCCGTAAATCACATCAACATTGCCAAGTCCTATTCCAATGCCCGTAACACTAAGAGGAGGAACTAAAGCGACAGCAATTGCTACGCCGGCCAAAGATTTTGCAATCTCCTCTTTTGCATTTGCATAAGCACCTGCAATCCCAGAAAATATAGCAACCATTAAATCTAGTAAATTAGGATTTAGTCTCCCTTGCATCTCAGGTGTTATCTGCTGTAGCGGTATAAAAAATGTAAACAAAGCCGAAAAAGTAAGGGCTGTTGCAATCCCGTAAATAAGTGTCCTTACGCTATCTTTCATCAAAGACTTTTCAGCTCTTATGACTCCCATAGACAAAGACACAATCGGTGCCATAGGTGGTGCTAAAATCATAGCTCCGATTATTACAGGTGCTGAGTTTGCGAAGAGTCCAGTTGTTGCAAGAAGAGTACTTAAAACCATCAGAGTTAAAAATACATATGAGAGTTTTGCGCTGCTTTTTAGACTTATAAATAACTCTTTAAAGTCATCATCACTAGCTTTTTAAAAAAGGGGGAGTTTACCACCTATAAGAATACTACTTAATTCACCTCTTGGCAAAGTACTCAGATGAACAATATCTTTCTCTTCTATATGATTATCATCATTTTTAACTTTTTGAAGTAAAACTCTTCCTAGGTGTATATTTATAGAATCTTGCAACACTTCAAGTTCAAGCTCTTTTGCACTTAATAAATTGTTGTCAAGCATGTAATCTATTGGTTGGTTTGAGCAAACTGTAAGTTTAGAAGTTTGTATAAAACCTAAACTTTTTGGCAAAGTTGCTATTGAAACTCGTTGATAAATAAATATTGACAATAGGTACCAAATGTACGATAAAAGTGAAGTCGGCGCCAAAACAAAAGCATTTAATTTTCCATCATGAATTGAGAGTTCATCGCTTATTGCTGAATTTTCACCTGTGATAGTATGCTCAAGTATTGTTATTCCTGATGCGACCGTTTCTATTTTTTGATCTTTGGACGTAGTAAGTGTATAGTTTTTGAACTCTAGGTTTATTAAATTTCGAAAAAATATTTTTATTTTATTCCATATGTTATTCTCATTAAAATCAAGTCTATTCATACCATGCATATCACCGATAATTACACGGCTTAAAGCTATGTTTTCATTACACTTGAGTATATCCACTTTGCTTAAAAGTTCATCATTAAAAGCATCATCAATAGCCTCATAAATATCTTTAGATATTGCATAGTTTCTTATAGTATTGGGAGAAGTGTGATTTGGAATTATTCCAATTTTTATACCTATGTTTAAATGATTTTTAAAAAATATCTTAATCTCATCATCGCTAAGGTAGAGCAAAAAGAGTTCACTACTATTAAGCTCATTAAATATTTCCTTTGATGAGTGAATAGTAGGTATGATATCGTAATGTGCTTTTAAATGCTCGATTATACTACTAAGTATATCTGCACTTTTTAGCTCTTCTGCAACTATTTTTATATTTTTATATTTTGTTTCTAACATAAATCTCCAGGTAAAATAATAATATTATTATATACTTTTTTTTGGTACATTTTACGTTAGCGGTGTGGAAATCAATTTAATAAAATTTGCGTACGGTTTCATTTAAAATTATATATATAGTACTCATTCTTTGCTATAATCCATGTATGAATTTATTATCTGCAAAAAACTTATCACATACCTTTGAGTATCAATTATTTTCTAATGTTAGTATAGAGTTGAACGAAAAAGAGTCTATAGCAATAATTGGCACATCAGGAAGTGGAAAATCCACACTGCTTAATATTTTATCAACACTCTTGACTCCTGATGAGGGTTCATTATCTATTTTTGGTGAAGATGTCTTAAAAATGAGTAAGAAAAGATTATCTCAAATAAAAAGAGATGAGCTTGGACTTGTTTTTCAATCTCACTATCTTTTTAAAGGCTTTAGCGCTTTAGAAAACCTTGAAGTAGCGGCAATGCTTTCAAGTCAAAATATTGATGATGAACTTCTAAAAAAACTTAATATTTTAGATGCAATAAATCAAAAAGTTACAGAACTCTCCGGAGGACAGCAGCAGAGAGTCTCAATAGCTAGAGTTTTAACAAAAAAACCCCGTATTTTATTTGTTGATGAACCAACTGGTAATCTCGATAAAGCTACTGCAAATGATGTCATGGACATTTTTTTTGAGTATATCAATAAAAACAGTGCAGGGATGATACTTGTGACTCATGATGAAGAGCTTGCTCACAGATGTCACAAAGTATATAGAGTGCACAATAAAGAATTAAAGTTACTAAAGTAATGTTTAATAAATTTAGATTATTTGAGCTTTAATAATGGCATGGACACAAGTTTTCAGCGATGCTTACATAGTTGGATTCATTCTTCTATTCTTTAGATTTGCCGCTCTTTTTATGGCTGTTCCGATATTCTCTCACCAAAGTATTCCTATTACGCTAAGAGCTGCAATGGCTTTTTTCTTTGCAATTGTTTTTTACTCATCTATGCCACCTTTAGCAATACCAATAACAGTACCAAGTATTGTAATGGCAATATTAAGCGAGCTGTTTTTTGGTTTGGCAGTAGGACTGATGCTCCAAATTGCATTTAATGTTATAACCTTTGCCGGCGGACAGATATCTTTTATGATGGGTTTTTCAATGGCAAGTGCAATTGATCCGCAGTCTGGTATATCAATGCCTATTATCTCACAATTTCTCTCCCTTATGGCACTAATGGTTCTATTTGTAATAGACATGCACCACTGGGTACTTCTTTTTGTTGATAGCTCTTTACAGAATATTCCTCTGGGTGGTTTTTTAATGAGTGAAAATCTTTTTAACTACATTATCAAAGCAACATCCAATATGTTTATGGTTGGTTTTATGATTGCATTTCCAATCATTGCTCTATCTTTATTGGCAGATGTGATCTTTGGAATGCTAATGAAAACTATGCCTCAGTTCAACCTTCTTGTTATTGGTTTTCCAATAAAAATTATGGTCTCGTTCGTTGTATTGATAGTAACATTCAGTGCAACAATGCTTATTTTAAAGACGCAAATGCAAGAAGCTTTTAATCTGTTAGAGATACTTTTTTAGTTTTTTTTGATACAATAATGGCAAAAGAGCTTCCAAGAGGGAACATGTAATGAAAATATTACTTTTAAATGATAATCCAGTAGTTAATAAGCTAGTTACACTAAGTGCACAGAAGACTTCCGATGAGCTGGATGTTGTTAGCAACGTAGATGAAATAGAGTCTAATAATTATGATCTTTTAGTGGTTGATGACGCTAAATATAGTGAAGAAATTATGCAAGAGCTTAACGATAAAATAGTATATAGTAAATCTTTATATTTATGCGTTAAAGATGCCCAAAAAGTAGAGAGTTTTACTTCAATCTTAAAAAAACCTTTTTTACCAACAGATTTAGTTGAGCTATTTGCAGTTTTAGGAAAAGAAGAAGAGAATATAGAAGATGAAGGGGATATACAATTGGATTCACTAGATGAAACTGGTGATGAATTTGATTTTGATGGTCTTGATGATTTGGATGAAATTGACGAAGACGATGAAATAAATATTGGAGCAGAAGTTGTTAATCTAGAAGAACTAGAATTAGATGATTTGGATAGCTTAGAAGATGATGAAGAAGAAGAACTTGATTTTGATGAGTTAGATGATTTTGATGAAGAAAGAGGGGAGAGTATTCTCGATAAAGATGATATTCAAGAGATTGAAGGTCTTCTAGAGATGGATGATGAACTCGAAGAGCCCGAAGAAGAGCTAGGACTTGAAGATGAGCTTGAAATCGAAGAGCCAGAAGAAGAGCTAGGACTTGATGATGAGCTTGAACTCGAAGAGCCCGAAGAAGAGTTAGAACTTGAAGATGAGCTTGAAATCGAAGAGCCAGAAGAAGAGTTAGAACTTGAAGATGAGCTTGAAATCGAAGAGCCAGAAGAAGAGCTAGGACTTGATGATGAGCTTGAACTCGAAGAGCCAGAAGAAGAGCTAGGACTTGATGATGAGCTTGAACTTGAAGAACCAGAAGAAGAGTTAGAACTTGAAGATGAGCTTGAACTTGAAGAACCAGAAGAAGAGTTAGAACTTGAAGATGAGCTTGAACTTGAAGAACCAGAAGAAGAGTTAGAACTTGAAGATGAGCTTGAAATCGAAGAGCCAGAAGAAGAGTTAGAACTTGAAGATGAGCTTGAAATCGAAGAGCCAGAAGAAGAGCTAGGACTTGATGATGAGCTTGAACTTGAAGAACCAGAAGAAGAGTTAGAACTTGAAGATGAGCTTGAAATCGAAGAGCCAGAAGAAGAGCTAGGACTTGATGAAGCAAAAGATCTTGAAGTCAAGATACAAAATGCTGTTGATGAGTTGAGTGAAGAGGATTTGCAAAGTGAAATTGATGAAGATATTTTATTTAGCATAGACTCCATAACAAGCAGAGATATAAAAATGGCGATTGGTGAGGAAGTTTCAGAAGAGAGTGTTGTTGAACCTGCTCAAAGTACAGAAATAGAGGTAGAGTCTGAATTAAGCTCGGAAGAAGAGGAAGTAGACGAAAAAGTGACTAATTCTTTGGAGAATAATGACGGAGTAGAAGCTTTAAAAAAATTGCTTAAAGCTCTTTCAGATAAAGATGTTGCAGCTTCATTAAAAGGTATGAAAATAAATATTAATATAACATTAGGTGACAAGTAGTGAATAATAATACAGGCGCAATCTTAGTACTCTCAGGTCCAAGCGGAGCAGGTAAAAGTTCATTGTTGAATGAAGTTATAAATGATATCGGTGAATGCTACTTCTCTATATCTACAACAACTAGGGCTATTAGAAATGGAGAGGAAAATGGCGTACATTATCACTTTGTAACTGAAGAAGAGTTCAAAAAAGACATAGAAGAAGATAGTTTTTTAGAGTACGCTTTTGTGCATGGAAACTACTACGGCACATCACTAAAGCCTGTTAAAAAAGCTTTAAGTGAAGGTAAATTAGTTTTATTTGACATTGATGTTCAAGGAAATACGTTAGTAAACAATAGATTAGGGGATATTTCTACTTCAGTTTTTATTTCTCCTCCAACATTGTCAGAACTGAGAAAACGCTTGCAAGATCGCTCCACTGACACTCAAGATGTTATACAGCGCCGTCTTGAGATGGCAAAAAAAGAGATTCAGAGAATTAGCGAGTATGATTATTTAATAATTAATGATAACCTCAAGGAATCAGCAGAGATTTTAAGAACAATTGCCAAAGCCTCAAGACTCAAGATTCCAGATAATGAAATAAATGAATTTGTGCAAAAATGGGAAAATATAGACCTATAACAGTAATATATTTATTTGATAAGAGAATTTACAGCAAATAGTAGATACAATTCTAGACTTTAATTTACAAAAGGAATATGCATGGGAATGCCTGGTGGAACAGAACTATTAATAATATTAGCAATCGTAGTACTATTGTTTGGTGCGAAAAAAATACCTGACTTAGCAAAAGGTCTTGGTAAAGGGATCAAGAACTTTAAAAGTGAAATGAAAGAAATAGATGAAGTTGAAACAGCATCTACAGAAGCTCCAAAAAAAGTAGAAGGCAGCGAAGAAACTGCATCTACAGAAGCTCCAAAAAACACTACACAAGCATAGACCTTGAAACAACGAGTATCGGCGCTTTTGCGCGAAAAGTTTGGTCGTGAAGTTGTTTTAGAGAAGCCAAAAGATCGCTCTTTTGGCCATTTTGCTACCCCAATAGCTTTCTCTTTAGCGAAGGAACTTAGACAGTCTCCTATGAAAATTGCTGAAGAGCTAGCATCTTCTTTTGATAAATCAGAAATATTTAGCAGTGTTGAATCAGTAAAAGGTTATCTGAATTTTCGCCTTAGTGAAAACTTTTTAAGTGAATATGCTACTTGGGCACTTGATAATGAATCAGAGTTTGCAAAACAAGAGAAAAAAGAAAAAATTCTTTTAGAGTTTGTTAGTGCTAATCCAACTGGACCTCTTCACATAGGCCATGCTCGCGGAGCTGTTTATGGAGATACTCTTTACAGATTAGCAAAGCACTTGGGTTACGATATTACAGCTGAGTATTATGTAAATGATGCTGGTAATCAAATAGACCTACTTGGTCTTTCGATTGCTCTTTATGCTCGTGAAAATATTCTTAACGAAACAGTGGAGTACCCTGAGTCTTACTATCGTGGTGATTATTTAGAGGGATTAGCAAAAGGTGCAATGGAGAAGTTTGGTAAGGAGATCTTTACTGATGAGTCTCGCTATAAAGAACTTGCATTATGGGCTAAAGATGGTGTAATGGAAATAGTTATTGATTCTTTGGCAAACTTAAACATTCACTTTGATACATTCGTAAATGAGTCATCTCTATATAATGACTGGGATAGAGTTATGGTCAAGATGGGTGATGGTATCTATAAAAATGATGATAAAGTATGGATAGCATCTGAAGCCAAGGGCGATGATAATGACAGGGTTGTTGTACGTGAAGATGGCCGTCCAACTTACTTGGCAGGAGATATAGTTTACCACAATCAAAAATTTGAGCGTGGGTATGATCACTATATCAATATTTGGGGAGCTGATCATCACGGCTATATTCCTCGTGTAAATGCTGCTATTGAGTATTTAGGCTATGACAGCAATAAGCTCGAAACACTTCTTTCTCAGATGGTTAGCCTTCTTAAAGATGGTGAGCCATACAAGATGAGTAAGCGTGCAGGTAACGTCATTCTAATGAGTGATATTGTTGAAGAGATTGGTTCTGATGCACTCAGGTTTATTTTTGCATCTAAAAAGAGCGATACGGCCTTAGAATTTGACTTGGCAGAGTTTAAAAAACAAGACAGTTCAAACCCTATTTTTTATATTCAATATGCACATGCAAGGATTAAAACAATACTTGCTAAGAGTGACTTGAGTGAAGAAGAGATTATGTCGGCAACTTTAAAAAATCTAGAAGAGAATGCAGATATTTTGCTATTTGATGCACTGCTTCTGCCTGAAATAGTAGAAGATGCTTTTAGTTCAAGACAGGTTCAAAAACTTCCTGATTATTTAAAATCACTTGCTGCATCTTTGCATAAGTTTTACTACGACTGCAGAATTATAGGAACACAAGATGAAGCGAAACTTCTGAAGCTTCTTATGGTTGTGGGACTATCACTAAAAACAGGTTTATCTCTTATGGGGATAGCTGCAAAAGATTATATGAGTAAAGAGGAAGAGTAGCCTCTTCACTCATCAAGTTTCAACTCAGGATACAACTCTTTTATCTGCTTTAGCTTAGACTCTGGAACTTGAATAAGAATCGGATTTTTGCTTTTATCTAGCCAACTAACAATCTTTTTCATGTTTTGCAAACTCATAGAGGTGCAACCTGCAGTTGGTTCATCTTTAGCTTTTTCAACATGTAGAAATATACAAGAACCTCTATTTTTGAGTTGTTTTGGATTATGAGCTACAACAACACCTAACTCGTACTGACTATCATCTCTCTTCATATACTCAAAACTTTTAGGTTTTTCATCTTTTATATTGATTATTTTATTATAGTAGCCTGAATTAGAATCATCTACACAAATTAATTCTTTTGTTGCATGAAGATATTTCATCGTTAGGTTTTCATTTTTCTTATAACCGAAAGTTGAGTCAAGTGCAAATATTCCAATTGGCGCTTTTTTGTCTCCTTCATATTTTACAGGCTCTGAATCTTCCTGTTTTAGGGCTATTTTTCCAATTCCCCATCCAAGACCATTTTTTCCAATATTGACTTTGAAAGAGTTAAATACCTTTTTTCCATCCTCAAAAGTTCTTAAGCTAGCAACGCTTGAATTGAAATCATTACTAACAACTAAAATTATCTGTTCACTAGAAAACAAGAATATTTGAATACTTATTACAATTAAGAAACTTTTTACCATAAAGTATGTTACTATTACTAAAATATGAAACAGATTAATATTTATATATGGATAGGGTGATGAGCATAATAATAAGAAAAGCGACCAGTGAAGATGCGGCATTTTTGGCACAGATGATTTTACAAAGTTCAAGAGCTGGAAAAAAGATTTGTATATATGATTTAATATTTGGTACAAACAATGATAAAGATACTTTAGCGAATTTAGAAAAATTGACAACAACAGTAGCAAAAAGCAGTTGCCACTATACTAACTTTTTAATTGCCGAGATGGATGGTAAAAGTGTAGGATCTCTTTGTAGCTATGAGCCAAGAATATCAACAAGAGAGTCATTCTTCGATGCACTAAAAGAGATAGGTGTTGATAGTGAGGACAGCGAGTATGAAGAGATACTTAATTATTGTAATTTTGATATCAACACAAGGACTCTAATCTTTGATTTTATGGAAGAGTTAGAAGGTTTTATAGATGTCGGTGTTTTAAAAGCATTGATGCATAAGAGCCTTCTTACCGCAAGACTAAAAGGCTATAGGATAGCTCAAACGGTAGTAGAAATAGGTTCTTTGGAAACTTTACTTTACTACAAAAAACTTGGATTCAAAGAAGTTAAACAAAAAGAGTGTGAATTATATAGAGAAAAGTTTGGTAGAGCAGGTTTTGTTTTATTAGCATACGAATTTTGATTGGTTTAACATAGAAATTTCTGCACTTTCTCTTCTTCCTTCTTTTTTGGCTATTGCTTTAGCCCTATATTCTAAAAATGTTCTTTTGTCTCTTTTTGGAGGTGTAGTTTTAGGGGTGTTGGTATTAAATAACTTCGCTTTAGCTACATCTTTTGAATCTACATATTCACTTTTTCTTTCCCTACTATCAGAAGCATGGATACTTAAAACTTTGGCTTTTGCTATTTTAGTTGGAAGTATCATGGCTTTGGTTGAAAAGTCTGGCGGAATTGAGGGTTTTATAGAGTTTATACAGAATAAAAAGGCTTTTGTAACATCTGCTCGCTCATCACTAATGTTAAGTTATATCGTAGGTGTTGTTATTTTTATTGAGTCGTCTATTACGGCACTTATATCGGGTGCAGTTGGAAAGAAACTTTGTGATAATTACAAAGTGCCTCGTGCAAAGTTAGCATATGTTTGTGATTCAACATCAGCGCCAGTTTGTTCATTATTATTATTAAATGGATGGGGGGCACTTTTACTTGGTTTAATATCTACTCAAATATCACTTGGTATGATAGATGAAAATGCAGTTGATATTTTAATAGACTCTGTATTTTATAATTTCTATGCAATGAGTGCTTTAGTGGTGACATTCTTAACAATATGGTTTAGTATAGATATTGGAGCTATGAAGCACAGTAAATATGTACATCTAGAAGAACAAAAAAGTAAAAACAGTAAAGTTTCTAGCATGTACTACATGATTTTGCCAATAGTATTAATGGTTTTTTTAGTATTTATTTTTTTATATATAACAGGTAATGGAAACATAACAAAAGGTAGTGGCTCGAGTTCCATTTTTTATACAATGATTGTTACATTGCTTTTTACTCTTGTTCATTATGTTGGTACAAAAAATATGACTATGTCGCTGTGGAGTAAAACTACCCTTATAGGGGCTAAAAAGTTAATTCCAATAGCATCTATACTTTTGCTAGCATTTGCGATAGGAAAGGTTACTAGTGAGCTTAAAACAGGTTTGTACTTAGCATCTTTAGTGAGCGATACTTTAAGTGTATATCTTTTAGCGGCTGTTATATTTTTACTTAGCTCAATTATGGCATTCTCAACGGGAACAAGTTGGGGAACATTTAGTATTATGATTCCTGTCGCGGTTCCAATGGCAGTTGCTATGGATGCAGATGTAGCTCTTTGTATCGGTGCTGTGATATCAGGCGGTGTATTTGGTGATCACTGTTCACCAATATCAGACACGACGATTATATCTTCAATGGCTACGGAGTGTGATGTCGTAGAGCACGTAAAAACGCAACTCCCTTACGCTTTGATAAGTGGAGCAGTTGCTTTGATTTTGTTTGTGGTTTTTAGTATAGTTTAAGAACTTAAAACAGAGTTTATAGAATATTTCATATCTTCATCTAGATTTTCCATAGAGCTTAACATCCATCTTAAGTAGCCTGCATCACTAGTTGCTACCTC